>JAUYMV010000274.1 GCA_030698645.1 Mesorhizobium sp. | reverse complement strand
GAAGGTCACAGGTTCAAATCCTGTCCCCGCAACCAAATTTCGAAAAGCCCGCCAGGTCCGCCTGGCGGGCTTTTTTGCGTTTGGGGCGTGCATCGCGCCCCAGAGCGACCGCTTGTCCGGCCGTCTCCGCTTCGCTACTCTCCGCTTTGACGTCGCGCACGCGTTTGCCGTCGCGCGAAGGAGTTTCGATGCTGAACCTGCGCTATCCCGAAATCGTCGCCGGCCCGCCGCGGCCGAGCCTGATCCTGCGGCCGGGCGGCGACAGGCCGCCGGCCGCAGAGGAGCGTCACACGGTCCCGGGCGGCGGCGCGCTGCTGGTCGATATCGCGACTGGTGACACGGTCACGATTCGCAATCTCGAGGGCGGCCAGCCCTGCGAACTCGTCGCCCTCGATGCCGCGGGCGCATGCGATCCGGCGATTCTGGGCGCTTCCGGCAATTCCAACGCGGCGGGCCTCAAGGCGCTGCTCGCCGGCGACGAGCCGAGCCTGCGCGCCTTCCGCGCCAAGGTCGCGCGGCGCGGGATCGATCTCGCGGCGGCAGGCGCCGTGCGGCTGTTCTCGGCGACCACGCCCGCCGGGACGGAAGAACGCTTCACCGTCCAGCGCGACGGCGCGCTCATCGTCGCCGCGCCCGGCGGTCCGATGCCGGTCGACGGCCATGACACGGTGACGCCGATTGGCGTCACCGTGCATCGCGCCCGCCCGAAGCCTCGCGCGCGCTTCGAGCTGCCCGACCCGCTCGCCGATCCGGTCGCGGACCTGCGTATCCATTCGGCAACCGCGCAATCCTATTTCGTGAAGGCCGGCGACTACATCCAGATCATCGATGTCGACGGGCGCCAGTGCACCGATTTCCAGTGCTTCTCCGCGCGCAAGCTCGACAAGGGTCGCGATCATCCGCTCGACGTCACGACGACGCGCTCGCTGATGGGCTCGTCCTATCCCATGCCGGGCTTGCACTCGAAATACTACGACCAGGACATGGAGCCGCTGGTCGAGGTCGTGCAGGACACCTGCGGCCGGCACGACGCCTTCGCGCTCGCCTGCGCGGCGAAATATTACGACGACATCGGCTATCCGGGCCACGTCAACTGCTCGGAGAATTTCAACGCGGCGCTCGCCGACCGCGGCGTCACGCCCCGCGCGGGCTGGATGGCGATCAACTTCTTCTTCAACACGGCGATCGACGCCAGCGGCCTGGTCATCTCCGACGAGCCGTGGTCGAGGCCCGGCGACTACGTGCTCTTGCGCGCGCTGACCGACATCGTCTGCGTCTCGTCGGCCTGCCCGGACGACACCACGCCCGCCAATGGCTGGGACCTGACCGACATCCACGTGCGCACCTATTCGGGCGCAGAAAAATTCTCTCGAGCCATAGCGACCCGCATGACCCCCGACGCAGAGCCGACGATGACGCGCGAAACCGGTTTCCATGCGAGCTTCGCGAAGCACACGCGCAATTTCGTCGAATACAAGGGCTACTGGCTGGCCAACTCCTTCGCAAAGGCCGGACCGATCGAGGAATACTGGGCCTGCCGCGAGAAGGCGGTGGTGCTCGACCTCTCGCCCCTGCGTAAGTTTGAGGTTACGGGTTCGGACGCCGAGGCGCTGCTGCAATACACGCTGACGCGCGACATCCGGAAGCTCGCCGTCGGCCAGGTCGTCTATTCGGCGATGTGCTATCCGCATGGCGGCATGATCGACGACGGCACGCTGCTCAGGCTCGGGCGCGACAATTTCCGCTGGATCGGCGGCGACGACTATGACGGCGTCTGGCTGCGCGAGCAGGCGGAAAAGCTCGGCCTGAAGGTGCTGGTGCGCTCGTCGACCGACCAGATGCACAACATCGCCGTGCAGGGGCCGAAGAGCCGCGACATCCTGAAGGAGATCGTCTGGACCTCGCCGGTGCAGCCGCAGCTTGCCGAACTCGATTGGTTCCGCTTCGCGGTCGGGCGGATCGGCGACGCGCAGGGCGTGCCCATCGTCGTCTCGCGCACCGGTTACACGGGCGAGCTCGGCTACGAGATCTTCTGCCATCCGCGCGACGCGGAAGCGGTGTTCGACGCGGTGTGGGCCGCCGGCCAGCCGCACGGCATGCTGCCAATGGGGCTCCAGGCGCTCGACATGGTGCGCATCGAAGCGGGCCTCATTTTCGCCGGCAACGATTTTTCCGACCAGACCGATCCGTTCGAGGCAGGCATCGGCTTCACCGTGCCGCTCAAGACCAAGCTTGACGACTTCATCGGCCGCGACGCGCTCATCCGGCGCAAGGACAACCCTTCGCACCGGCTCGTCGGCCTCGACATCGACGGCAATGTCGATGTCGGCCACGGCGACCATGTGCATGTCGGCCGCGCGCGGGTCGGCGTCGTCACCTCGTCGATGCGCTCGCCGATCCTGGGAAAGAATATCGCGCTGGCGCGGATCGACGTCGCGCATGCCGCGCTCGGAACGGCGGTCGAGATCGGCAAGCTCGACGGCCACCAGAAGCGGCTGCCGGCCCGCATCGTCCCCTTCGCGCATTACGATCTGCAAAAACTCCGCCCGCGCGCCTGAGCCGGTTCCCGGCTCGCCTGTTCCTTGCGCACTGCCCTGCCTGATCGGCGGTCAGGAAGGCGACGCTTTGTGCAACGAAGGCGGGGCTGCGAAAAATGCCTTTTTAATTCGTGGTTTGCGCCGCTCGGAGCCATTGCGCGCGGTTCTTCTTGGTATATAAATTTTCATCAGATGAAAAACTGGCGGGAGCGTTCCCGGGCTGACCAGGCCGTCAGGTTGAAATCCCGGAGCGTGACCGCTTTGAGTTTTCGATCTCTCATGCTGAGATATGCCCGGCGCACATCAAGGCCACGCGGCGTCCGCCGCGCAAGTCGCTTCACAAGAAGACGCCCCCAAGGGGAATTCGATTCAAGTGCAGAGTTTAACGGGAGAACGAGCATGTCAGTGAATGGACGGTTTTCAAGACTAGGACTGGGGGCGTTTGCCGTGGCGGCCGCTGCTCTCTGCTCACCTGCCAATGCCGCCGCGCCGGAATCCAACGACCCTATCAAGATCGCGCTGTTCGACTGGACCAGCGTCAACCTGAACGCCAAGATCATGGGCGGCATCCTCGAGAAGCTCGGCTACACGGTCGAATATCCGACGGGCGACTATCTCTCCAGCCTGACGACCGGCCTGACCAATGGCGACCTGACGCTCGCGATGGAGTTCTGGGACACCACGGCCGGCGAAGCGATGAAGGCTTCGGACGCGACCGGACAGACCGAGAGGCTCGGCCCGCTCGGACCCAAGGCCAAGGAAGAATGGTGGTATCCCGACTACATGAAGGAAAAGTGCCCCGGCCTGCCCAACTGGGAGGCGCTGAAGGATCCGAAATGCGCCGAAGCGTTCTCGACGGCCGAGACCGCGCCCAAGGGACGCTATCTCGGCGGTCCGGTGACCTGGGAGGGCTTTGACGACGAGCGCGTCGTGGCCCTCGACCTGCCCTTCACCGTCATCCATGCCGGCACCGATGGCGCCATGTTCGCCGAGCTTGAATCCGCCTACCAGCGCAAGGCGCCGATCATGCTGTGGATCTATTCGCCGCATTGGGCGCCGGCGAAATACAAGGGCGAATGGGTGGAGTTTCCCGAATACACGGCCGAATGCTACGCCGACCCGGCATGGGGGACCAATCCGGCCGCGCAGTACGACTGTGGCAAGCCGTTCGGAGAAATCTACAAATATGCCTGGGCCGGCATGAAGGACAAATGGCCGGTCGCCTACAAGGTCGCCAAGAACTACACGATCGACACCGACGTGCTGAACGGCATGAGCGGCGAGATCGATCTCGACGGCAAGGCGCCGGAAGACGTTGCCGCCGCCTGGATCGAGGCCAACGAGGCGACGTGGAAGAAATGGGCCGAATAGGCATCGCCTGATCGACAGGCGGCTCCGGCCAGACTGGCCGGGGCCGCGCATTCTTCGGGGTTATCGACAGGGATTCATGCATGACCGATGCGGCTGAAGAGGCTCACGCTGCGGCGCTGAAGGCGGCCGACGCGGCGCGCCCGGTGAAGCTTGCCTGCCGCAACGTCTGGAAGCTGTTCGGCGCCGACGCGGCGCGCTTCATTCGCGAACACGATGGCCGCGCGACGGCCGCCGAACTCGCCGCCGCCGACCTCGTCGGCGCCGTGCGCGCCGTCGATCTGGAAATCCGCCAGGGCGAGATATTCATCATCATGGGCCTGTCTGGCTCCGGCAAGTCGACGCTGGTGCGCTGCATGTCAAGGCTGATCGAGCCGACCTTCGGCAAGGTCGAGTTCGAGGGCAAGGACCTGCTCAAGGTTTCCGACGCCGAGCTGATCGAGCTGCGCCGCCACCGCATGGGCATGGTGTTCCAGAACTTCGCCCTGCTGCCGCATCTCAACGTCGCTGAAAACATCGCCTTCCCGCTGTCGATCCAGGGCATGGACCGCGGCACACGCGAGGCGCGCGCGCGCGAAGTCATCGAGCTGGTCGGCCTCAAGGGCCGCGAGCACTTCTATCCACGCGAGCTCTCCGGCGGGCAGCAGCAGCGCGTCGGCATCGCGCGCAGCCTCGCCACCAGGCCGGAGGTCTGGTTCCTCGACGAACCGTTCTCCGCGCTCGATCCGCTGATCCGCCGCGAGATGCAGGACGAGCTGATGCGCCTGCAGGCGGTGCTGCACAAGACGATCGTCTTCATCACGCATGATTTCGACGAGGCGATCCGGCTCGCCGACCGCATCGCCATCATGAAGGACGGCGAGGTCATCCAGATCGGCACGCCGGAAGAGCTGGTGGTCAGCCCGGCGACCGACTATGTCGCCGAGTTCACCCGCGACGTGCAGCGCGCCAAGGTCATCTCGGCGAGAAGCCTGATGCGTGCCTGCCACGGCGCTGAACATGGCGGCACGGTCGCGCCCGACGCCAAGATCGCCAGCTTCTCGGCCAGCATCATCTCGTCCGGAAAGCCCTTCGCCGTGGTCAACGGCAGCGGCCGGCCGCTCGGCGAGGTGACGCCACAGGCGGTGATCGACCTGCTCGCCGGCATCGAGCAACGCGGAGCGACCGCATGACGATCGCCTCCGACTTCGTCGCGCCGCGGGCAAGGCCGGTGCAGGCCTGGCTTCTCGTCTGGGCGGCGGCGCTTGGCCTTGTGCTCGGCCTGTTTCTCCTGCGCGACGTGCTGTCGTGGACGGTGAAATATCCGGCCGATGCCGTGCTGCCGGTGGCCGACTGGATCGGCGCCATCATGAACTGGATGAAACGCAACCTCACCTGGCTGACGCGTTCGGTTACCGCGGTGCTCGGCGTGCCGCTCGATTTCGCGCTCGACCTGCTCGCCAAGGGCTTCAAGTTCGGCCATGGCGCGGAGGCGGTCGTGCTGCCGCGGCTCTCCTGGGTCGGCGTCTGCGCCGCCGCCTTCCTCGCCGGCCGCGCCTATGGCGGGACAAGGCTCGGCCTGCTGGTAGGCGGCTGCTTCCTCTACATCGCGCTCTTCGGCAAGTGGACCAGCGCCATGCTGACGCTCGGGCTGATCTCGATCGCCGTGCCGTTCTGCATCCTCACCGGGCTATTCGTCGGCATCTGGGCCTGGCGCCGGCCGTGGGCGGAAAAGCTGATCGTCGCGCCATCGCTCGACCTGATGCAGACCATCCCGACCTTCGCCTATCTGATCCCGATGCTGCTTCTGTTCGGCAACAGCCCGGTCTCCGCGATGATGGCGACCGCCATCTTCGCCACGCCGCCGATGGTGCGCGCCACCATGCTCGGCCTGTCGCGCGTGCCGAGCGAGATCGGCGACTTTTCCGAGATGGCCGGCTGCACCGCGCGGCAGAAGCTCTGGCGCGTACTCTTGCCCTCGGCGCGGCCGACGCTGATGGTCGGCGTCAACCAGGTCATCATGCTGGCGCTCAACATGGTCATCATCGCCTCGATGATCGGCGCCGGCGGCCTCGGCTACGACGTGTTGCTGGCGTTGCGCGCGCTGAAGGTCGGCGAGGCGATGGAAGCGGGTCTCGCCATCGTCGCGCTGGCGATCGCGCTCGACCGCCTCAGCCAGGCCATGTCGCGCCGCCACGCCGAGGGCCGCGTGCATGGAGACGTCGAGGCCAGCCTCTGGCAGCGTTATCCGAACCTGACGCTGGCGCTGGTCCTACTCGGCGTCACGACGCTCCTCAGCCTCTACGTTCCCGCGCTGGCCTCGGTGCCAAAGGCGATCACCTTCACCACCGCGCCGGCCTGGAAGTCGGCCGTCACCTTCATCACCGTCAATTTCTTCGACGTCATCGAGGCGTTCCGCGTCACGCTGATCCTCTACGTGCTGAACCCCGTGCGCGCCTTCTGCGAGGGCTTTCCCTGGCTCGGCGCCGTGTTCCTGCTGGCGCTCGCCGGCTGGCAGCTCGGCGGCTCGCGGCTTGCCATCCTCGTCGCCGCGCTGACCGCCTTCTGCGCCGCCACGGGGCTTTGGGAAAAGACCATGGCGACGGTCTATCTCTGCGGCATCTCCGCCTTCATCGCCTGCCTGATCGGCATCCCGCTCGGCCTCGCCGCCGCGCGCAGCGACCGCTTCGAGCGCCTGATCACGCCGGTCATCGACACGCTGCAGGTGCTGCCGTCGTTCTGCTTCATCATCCCCGTCGTCATGCTGTTTCGCGTCGGCGACGTCTCGGCGATGATCGCCACCGTCGCCTTCGCCGTTGTGCCGGCGATCCGCTATACCAATCACGGCATCCGCCAGGTGCCGCCGGCGCTGATCGAGGCGGCGAAAGTGTCCGGATGCACCAAGCGCCAGACCTTCTGGCGCGTGCAGCTGCCGCTGGCGCTGCCCGAAATCATGCTCGGCATCAACCAGACCATCCTGATGGCGCTCGCCATGATCATCATCTGCGCCATGATCGGCACGCGCGACCTCGGCCAGGAAGTCTTCATCGCGCTGTCCAAGGCCGATTCCGGCCGCGGCATCGTCGCGGGCCTGGCGATCGCCTTTATCGGGATCGTCGCCGACCGGCTGTTCGGCGCGTGGACGGCGAAGGCGCGGGCGAAGCTGGGGTAGGACGAGGAGACGGGCCGAAAATCGATTCGCGGCCAATCGAATTCACGCTCGTCATCCCGGATGCCCTCCGGGCTCCGGGATGACGACGGTCAGTGGGGACGCCCCGACCATCCCCCGCGAAAAGGGGCCCCGATCACCTATCCCCCAGATAGCTCTCCAGCGAATCGTCCATCGCCTCCATCCATTTCGTGTGGTGCTTCGGCGCCATGGTGCCGGTCATCAGCGAGCGGTAGGCGTTGTCGCGGAAGCCCATGATGTTCTCCATCTTGTGGTGCTCCCATTCCATGAAGGTCTTGTTGGTCGCCTCGATGTCGAAGCTCGGATAGTCGGTCGCCTCGATCAGCTCCTTCGTGTAGTCGCCCTGGAACCAGATCATCTGTTCGGCATCGGCCAGCGTCTCCTCGCGGGCGCGCCACTTGGCGCTGTCCGCTGCCATCTCCGCCGCCGACGGCAGCGCGATGCGGCCGAGCATGACATCCCGCGCGAACCACGCCTGTGCGTCGAACATATTGAAGGTGTAGAATTGGTCCTGCATGCCGATGTAGAACAACGCCGGGTTCTTCTCCCACACCACGCCCTTGTAGAGGCCGAGCGGCCACATGCGGTTGTTGGTCTTGAGCTTCAGGTCGTCGGTCAGGAACGGGAAGGCGTGCAGGTAGCCGGTGCACAGGATGATCGCGTCGACGTCCTTGGTCGTGCCGTCCTTGAAATGCGCCGTCTTGCCGACGACCTTCTGCAACAGCGGCTTCTGCTCCCAGCCTTCCGGAAAATTGAAGGCCATCGGAGCCGAACGGTAGCTGACGGTGATCGATTTCGCGCCATATTTATAGCATTGCGAGCCGATGTCCTCGGCCGAATAGGAGCGGCCGACGACGAGCACGTCCTTGCCCCTGAACTCGGTCGCGTCGCGGAAATCATGGCTGTGCAGCACGCGGCCCTGGAACGTCTCGAAGCCCGGGAAATAGGGCACGTTCGGCACCGAGAAGTGGCCGGACGCGACCACGACATGGTCGAACTCCTCCGAATAGGTGTGGTCGTTGGTGCGGTCGTGCGCGGTGACGGTGAATTTCTTGGTCGCGTCCGACCAGGTCACCATGCGCACCGGCGTGTTGAAGCGTACCCATTTGCGCACGCCCGACTTTTCCACCCGGCCCTTGATATAGTCCCACAGCACCGCGCGCGGCGGATAGGAGCCGATCGGCCGCCCGAAATGCTCCTCGAAGGTGTAGTCGGCGAATTCGAGGCACTCCTTCGGCCCGTTCGACCAGAGATAGCGATACATGCTCCCGTGCACCGGGTCGCCATGCTCGTCGAGGCCGGTGCGCCAAGTGTAGTTCCACAGACCGCCCCAGTCCGCCTGCTTCTCGAAGCAGACGATTTCGGGGATCTCGGCGCCCTTGGCCTCGGCCGAGGCGAAGGCGCGCAACTGCGCCAGACCCGACGGCCCGGCCCCGATGACGGCAACATTCTTCTTCATTCCGGCGATCCCCCAGGCTTTTCCGTGACGAAAGAAATTTCACTGTGAGGACAATAATTTGTCCTGTAAGACTGTCAATGCGCTGCCGCCGGAAAGCGCGTGCGGATCGCCGAATGGCCCTGCGCGCGCGCCCACCGGCCCGGTTCTGCTTGAGACTCCATTCCTGGCGGTGTATTCCGCAGGCCGATTCTTTCACCTGAAGTGAAATTCGAGCGTTCGAGGACGAATTGAGCACGACAGTCCGCAAGCCCCCCGGAACCGTGTCCGCGCCGAAGGCGAAGGCGCCCGCGCCGCTGAAATCCTTCAAGGCGGCGGTCGCCGAGGTGCATGCCATCCGGCCGCCGCTGACGCAGAACCCGCATGCCGTGCGCGACACCAAGGAGAAGGTGCTCGAAGTCGCCATCGGCCGCGAGGTGCGCGCGTTCCGCAAGAAGCTCGGCATCACGGTCGCCGATCTCGCCGCCGCCACCAGCCTGTCGCTCGGCATGCTGTCGAAGATCGAGAATGGCATCACCTCGCCCTCGCTGACCACGCTGCAGGCGCTCAGCCACGCGCTCGGCGTCCCGGTCACCGCCTTCTTCCGACGCTTCGAGGAAGAGCGCAGCGCCGTCTTCGTCAAGGCGGGCGAGGGGCTCGAGATCGAGCGCCGCGGCACGCGGGCGGGCCACCAGTACAATCTGCTCGGCCATGTCGGCGCCAACACGTCCGGCGTCGTCGTCGAGCCCTACCTCATCACGCTGTCGGAGGATTCCGACATCTTCCCGACCTTCCAGCACGAGGGCATGGAATTTCTCTACATGCTGGAAGGCGAGGTGGTCTACCGCCATGGCTCCAACCTCTACCGCATGCACCCCGGCGACAGCCTCTTCTTCGACGCCGACGCCCCGCATGGACCGGAGGAGCTGACGCGCCTGCCGATCCGCTATCTGTCGATCATTTCCTATCCGCAGGGCAACTCGGGAGATTAGGCGCGAGGCCCTACCTCCCCCTTGAGGGGCTGAGCGGCCGGTTCGCGGAACGCGAACCCGTCATGCCGGTGGCATGACGGGAGGCAGCGAAAGGCCCGCAGCGCGCCGGGTGGGGGTCGCGAGCGACAGCGAGCCAGCAAGAACCGATGGCAGATACCCCGGCACCTACCCCCTCCGCGCCGCCTCGATCGCCGCCACATCGATCTTCCCCATCTCCATCATCGCCTCGAAGGCCCGCCTGGCCTCCTCGCCACCGGCCGCCATCGCCTCGGTCAGCACGCGCGGCGTGATCTGCCACGACACGCCCCATCTGTCCTTGCACCAGCCGCAGGCGCTTTCCTGCCCGCCATTGCCGACGATGGCGTTCCACAGCCGGTCGGTTTCCTCCTGGTCCTCGGTCATGATCTGGAACGAGAAGGCTTCAGATTGCCTGAACATCGGCCCGCCGTTCAGCCCCATGCAGGGAATGCCGGCGACGACGAAATCCACCGTCAGCACGTCGCCCTTCTTGCCCGACGGGAAATCGGCGGGCGCGCGGCTCACCGCGCCGACAGAGCTGTCGGGAAAGGTCTCCGCATAAAACCTGGCCGCGGCTTCCGCGTCCGTTTCGTACCAGAGGCAGATGGTGTTCTTGGGCGTCATCGCGTGCTCCTCCTCGGGATGGGTTGCATGGGTCGCGCAACCGCGTGCGGCCAGATTAGGCGGGAGGGTGGATTTTTCCAGACAGGGCGGGATGTCAGGTGACGTCAGGGGACGCGAGTGGCGCTGGCGCCCTACCTCCCCCTTGTGGGGAGGTCGCGCCGAAGGCGCGGGTGGGGGTCGCGAGCGAAAGCGAGCATCGGAAAAATCCGCGCGCTGCCTCACCCCCACCCCGTCGAACGAAAGCTGCTGCGCAGCATTCGTTCGCCGACCTCCCCACAAGGGGGAGGGTAAGGCGCGCTACTCCGGCCCGAACCCCGGCGATGTCGGCGTCCCGTCATCGTACCTCGCCAGCCACTCCACCAGCGTCGCCCGATACCGCGTCAGTCCCTTGTACGTCGCCAGTTCCTCCGGCAGGTCGCGGATCACCCGGTGCAGCCGCCGCGCCCATTTCGGTGACGTCACCAGTTCGTCCATCTTGATCAGGTAGCAGCGGATCGGGAAGACCAGCGCGTTGGAGCGGGGCAGGCGCCAGAAGCTTTGCAGCTCGACGCGCAGATGCACCTTCTGGCCGACATTTTCCGGCGTCACGGTGGCGCGGTCGGGGCCCCATTTATGGTAGTTTTCCGGGCTCGTATCGAGACGCGGGTTGATGGTCATGGTCCAGTTCAGCCGCCTTGCCGGCTTGCCCTGCTGGACGTTGGTCAGGAATTTCAGCGCGCGGGTGAAGATCCCCTTCTCGTGCGCCAGCGGCACCGGCGCGTGCCATTCGAAGAAGTTCATGCCGATGTCAAAATCGAGCGACCAGTCGGCCTGGGTGGTGACGATGCCGGCATCCATCCAGAGATTGCCGTCGCGCTGGTCGAGAATGCAGAAATCCCCCTGGCTCTGGCGCGTGATGTATTCCATCGGCCCGTAGGGCAGCGTCGTCAAATCGCCGAAGAGGAATTTTTGGTCGATTCCCAGCGGCCGGTTGATCCAGTGCCAGCGGTCGCCGTCGCGGGTCAGCGAGAAGTGTTCCGGATAGCTCTCGGCCTTGGCGGTCATCAGCAATTCCAGCAGGTCCCAGCCGGCGAGCGTCATGTGCGGCAGCGACTGGCAGCGCAGCGGGTCCTCGGCCAGCACCAGCGCGCGGTCGGCCATTTCGGAGACATAGTGCTCGTCGACGTCGATCGGGTGCTCCAGTACGCTGCCCGCAGGCCCCGCCACATGCGGCTCGATGTTGACGGCATACATGTAAGAGTCTTCGTGGAACGGGAAGGGGAAGCGGCGGATGTGCTCCGGGCTGTTCCTGAACGAAAAATCGTCGCGAAAGGTCTCGGTGCGGAAATTGATGCCCATGTCGGTCTCCTACCGTTCCAGCACGAGGCTCTTGCCGGCAAAGCGCGACACGCAGGGCATGATCTTTTTCCCCGAGGCGTGGTCCTCGTCGCTCAGCCAGTGGTCATTGTGCAGAAAGACGCCGTCGCTGGAAATGACGTTCGTCTCGCACTGGCCGCAGACGCCGCCGCGGCAGAGATAGGGCGGGTCGACGCCCGCCGCCTCGATCGCCTCCAGCAGGCTCTGCTGCTCGGCCACATGGATGGTCCTGCCCGACAGCGCCAGGGTCACGTCGAAGGGCACGCCCGGCTGCGGCGCCGCGAAGTGCTCGTAGTGCACGGTCTCGGCCGGCCAGCCGAGTGCCGCGGCGCGGGCGCGCGCCCAGTCGATCATGCCGGCCGGGCCGCAGATGTAGAGATGCGTGCCGAGCGGCTGGGAGGAGAGCAGCCGGTCGAGCGGAATGCGCTCGTCGCGGTCGTCATGGTAGATCGAAACCCGCCGGCCGAAGCGCGCGCGCAGGTCGCCGGCGTAGGTGGCGAGCGCGGCGGTGCGCACCGAATAGTGCAGCTCGAAATTGCCGCCCTCGGCGGCGAGCTGCGCCGTCTGCGCCAGGAAGGGCGTGATGCCGATGCCACCGGCCAGCATCAGATGCTTCTTGGCGCGCAGGTCGAGCGAGAACAGGTTGACCGGATAGGAGATCACCATGCGGTCGCCGGGCCTGACCTTGCCATGCATGAAAAGCGAGCCGCCGCGCCCGAGATCGTCGCGCCTGACGCTGATCGTGTATTCGGAGGTGTCGAGCGGCGAGCTCATCAGCGAATAGGGGTTCAGCCGGGCGCGTTCGCCGTCGCGCATCTCGACGATGACATGCGCGCCGCCGGAAAACGTCGGCAGCAGGCCGCCATCGGCCCGGCGGAAGTGAAAACGGGTGACCAGTTCGTTGACCGGGACGACGTTCGACACGACGACGTCCAGCTTGCTCGCACCCGTGCTCATCGACGACCCGCCCTCATCGAAACGCCTCCTCTATCGGAGGAATCTCGCTCTGGTCCTCGGCATTGATGCAGACGCCCTGGAAGGCGGCGAGCCTGCGCGAATAGTGGTCGCGCACGAAGAGCAGCAGGCCGCAATGCGAGCATCGCACCGGCTGCGTCGTGACGTCCTCGGTGATGCCCTTGCAGTGCACGCACTGCACGCGCCGCGCCAGGGAGCCGCGCTGCTCGGTCTGGATCGAGCCATGGTCGATCCCGGCGTCGAGGGCTGCCTGCATCGCCTGGCCGATCAGCCCCTCGGTGCCGGCGAGGTAGAGCCTCCGCCCCATCCGCGCCGGGGCCAGCGTCTGTTTCTGCCGGGGCAGGGCGGCGGCGATCGACGGGCCCTCGTAATATTGCGCCGGCTTCAGCGCCTGCAGCGGGCCGGTGTAAGCCGCGCCTGCCTCGCGCGGAATGTAGATGATGTGCGCGCCGGCGAAGAAACCTTCCGGCGCCGCCTTCGCCATGTCGAGGATCGCCCCGCCGCCCTCGGCGTCGGCGACGAAGAGATGATGCGTGCCCGCCTGCGGCGAGAGCGTGCCGTAGACGGGGCGGCTGAGGATGGTTTTCGGCGTCATGGCAAGCTCGTCGCCGGCAGGGTTCGCACGTCATGGCGCCCCCCTCTGGCCTGCCGGCCATCTCCCCCACACGGGGGGAGATCAAGCGCGCCGGCGACGAGCCTCATCTCCCCCCTCGTGGGGGAGATGCCCGGCAGGGCAGAGGGGGGCGCGAAGGAGCGCAAGAGAGATGTACGTTGCGCGTAAATGGTGTCAGCCCTTCGCCATCCGCTTGGTCTTCTTCGGATCGTCGAACGGCAGCGCCTGCGCCGTCGCCTTGATCGGCCCGCTGGCATTGCGGATCTCCAGCGGCGTGCCGGCCACCGCCTTGTCCACGTCCAGCCGCGCGATGCCCATCGATTTCCTGGCCAGCGGCGAATACATCGCGCAGGTCACGACGCCTACCTGCTTGCCGCCCGCGTAGACCGGCGCGCCTTCGTCGGCGGGCTCGGTCCCGTCCAGCAGCACGCCGAAGATCCTGAAGCGCTCCTTGCCCCTCAGCCTGTAGTGCTCCTCCGCGCCGCGGAAGCCGGTCTTGCCGGGGCTGACGGTGAAGTCGAGGCCGAGCTCCCACAGCGTGTCGCCGGGGCCTTCGTCGGCGAAGGGATATTTCTGGCTGTTGTCGTAGGGATAGAAGAGCAAATAGCTCTCGACCCGCAGCATGTCGAGCGTGGTGAAGCGGCAGGGGATGATGCCCATCGCCTTGCCCTCGTCGAGGATGCGGTCCCAGATCGCGCCGGCGTCCTGGCCGCGGCAGAAGATCTCGTAGCCGCGCTCGCCGGTATAGCCGGTGCGCGAGATCATCACCGGCAGACCGAAGAGCTGCGTCTGCATGTGGTGGAAATAGGCAAGATCGCGGATGCCCGGCACGTGCTTGGCCAGATAGTCGACCGCGAGCGGCCCCTGCAGCGACAGGTCGTGCAGATTGTCGTCGAAGCGCAGCGACACGTCGCGCCCCATCGCCGCCTTCTGCAACTCCTCGTGCCCGGTGCCCGAGCCGTGCACCACCATCCAGGAGTTCGGCCCGGTCCGGTAGAGGATGCAGTCGTCGGTGAATTTTCCGGCCTCGTTCAGCATGCAGGCATAGGCCGATTTGCCCGGATAGATCTTTTCCACGTCGCGCGTCGTCGCGAGATCGATCATGTGCGAGGCGTGCGGGCCGGTGATGTGCACCTTCTTCAGGCCCGACACGTCCATCAGGCCGGCCTTGGTGCGGATGGCGACATATTCGTCGTTGGCGTCGGCGGAATAGGTCCAGGCCGTGCCCATGCCGCTCCAGTCCTCGAGCTTCGAACCGAGCGCGCGGTGGCGGTCGGCCAGCGTCGAAAATCTCCAGGACTGCGTCATCGGTCGGCTCCGCGTTGCTGTTGATCCGGCTGGCCCCGGCGCTCGCACCGCTGCGCCTGACGACCCCGACGGGATATTGACTCAAATTCGCAAAAGCGCGCAATACTAGGAAGCAAAAAGTTTTACTGAGAGGCAAAAAAACCGAAACGGGGAGGGGAATCGACATGGAAGGGAATCTCAACGCTCTGACGACCGTGTTCACGGAGTTCTACTACTGGATCACGGTGGTGATCATGTTTCTGATCCACGTCGGCTTCTGCATGTACGAGGTCGGCGTCAGCCGCCGCCGCAACCACATGCACACGCTGATGAAGAACACGATGGTGATCCCGCTGGTCACCGTCACCTTCTATCTGTTCGGCTGGTGGATCTATTTCGCCTTCCAGGGCGGGCCGGGCATCACCGGCGGCGTCACCGACTCGCCCTTCGCCGAGCCGTGGAGCGCGCTGATGGGAACGCATCTGAGCGGCCCGTCGCCGGCGCTCGGCGTCGATGCCGACCAGGCCGCCTACTGGCACCGGCTGAACGGCGTGTTCTGGGCCGCTTTCCTGCTGTTTTCCTGGACCACGGCCTCGATCGTCTCGGGCGCCGTCATCGAGCGCATCCGCTCGGGCGCGTTCTGGATCCTCGCGGTCCTCATCGGCTCGTTCGCCTGGATCCTCGACGCGGC
>JAUYMV010000267.1 GCA_030698645.1 Mesorhizobium sp. | reverse complement strand
AATTCTTGCCATCTCCTGCGCGCTGTCGATGGCGCCGATCCTGTCGTCATGCAGCGACTCTTCGGACAAGACGGCAAGCGACATGGCGGTGCCGGTGCGCGCCGCGTCTGAGACGCGCGAGGCAAAGGTCGTTGCTCTCGGGCCAAACCCGGTCACCGCGGGCATCCCGTTCAACGTGCAGCCAAATGGACAGTCGGCGATCTGGCTCAAGCTCGACAGGCCCGTCGCAGCCGGCTCCCACATCGTGCTCGCCGGCCAGCAGTTGGAGACGATGTCGAATGGTGGGGACGGGCTTGCCTCGCCGGTGCCCTCGGATCTGACCGCGATCAAGGGCACCTATCCGCTCTACGTCGTGACCATGCGGGGCAGCGAGGAATTTCGCTCGGCCACCGTCGATTTCGTCGTGGAGTAGGCGCGCGCCGACGCCGATGAATGTGACCGGACATCACCGAATATTTCACAATTGAAACAAATCCTCGCCGTCTTATGTCTCTAGAAGGAGAGCGGAGCGTAGAGGAGCAGCAAGATGAACCATGCGATCGAGCAGAGATCCAATTCCGCCACCGTCGTCTGGACGCCATGGGGCAGCCAGTCGGCCCGCCGGCTCAGTGACATCGCCCTCAAGATCGAGGCGCAGCGGCGACTTCGCCGCATCCGCGAACAGCGCACGCGGCAGACCGACAGAAGCGGTCGGCCGGACATCACGCTGGTCTGACGGCACCTCGGGCCGCATCGTCGCCGACGGCTCAACGGGCGTACGGCGACTTCTTGCCCTGTGCATTTCCCCGAACTTCCCGTTGACCCGCGTGGCTGACTCAGCCCATTCACGCAGCATGACAAACGCTCCCACCATCGGCATCGTCCGCATGCCGCACTCCGACGGAATTGACCTTCCCGCCTACGAGACCGAGGGCGCCGCCGGCATGGATCTGCGCGCCGCGGTGCCCGACGACCGGCCGCTGCTGCTATTGCCCGGAAAGCGCGCCCTGGTGCCGACCGGCCTGGTCTTCGAACTTCCGGACGGCTTCGAGGGCCAGATCCGGCCGCGTTCCGGCCTTGCCTTCAAGAACGGCATCACCTGCCTCAATACGCCTGGCACCGTCGACAGCGACTATCGCGGCGAGGTCAAGGTGCTGCTGGTCAATCTCGGCGACACCGACTTCGCCGTGACGCGCGGCATGCGCATCGCGCAACTGGTCGTGGCGCCGGTTGCGCGGGCGCGCATCGAGGAGCGCAGCCTTGCTGGCGGCACGGCGCGCGGCAGCGGCGGCTTCGGCTCGACAGGCACGGCGTGACGAGCCTTCGGCCCGCCCTCGTCATCTTCGACTGCGACGGCGTGCTGGTCGACACCGAACGGGTCGGCAACCTGCGCCTTGCCGATTGGCTGACCGAGGCGGGCTACCCGGTCTCTTACGAGGACTGCCGACGCCGTTTCGTCGGCCAGTCCATGGCCTCGGTAAAGGCCAAGGTCGCGGCGGCCGGCGTCGACCTTGGCGATGATTTCGTGCAACGCTGGAACGACGGCCTGCCCGCCCTCTTCGCCGCCGGCCTCGAACCGATCCCGCATGTCCGCCAGGCGGCCGAGACGATCTTCGCCGCCGGCATTCCACATTGCGTCGCCTCGTCCGGGCAATTGTCGAAGATGCGCCTGACGCTCGGCCTGACCGGTCTGCTGCCGCTCTTCGAAGATGTCCTCTTCAGCGTCTCCATGGTGACGCGCGGCAAACCGTTTCCCGATCTCTTCCTGCATGCCGCCGAGGCAATGGGCCATGCGCCCGGCGCCTGCGTCGTCGTCGAGGATTCGGTTGCCGGCGTCACCGCGGCGCGCGCGGCCGGCATGCGCGCGCTTGCCTACTGCGGCGATCCAGAAGCCGAGCGCGACGGACTTCACGCCGCCGGCGGCGAACTGTTCGACGACATGCGCGACCTGCCGCGGCTGATCGGCATCGCCTGAGCCGAGCTCACGCCTGGACCGAAACCACCCCGCGTATTGGATCCTGGGAACGCCGGCGCCGGCAATTCGGCGCCGCCATCGGGCTTCTTGACAGGACGCCTGCCGCCATGCGCACTCGCCGGCACAAGGAGCGCGCCCATGCAGAAGCTGACCGTCATCGACATGCACACCGGCGGCGAACCGGTGCGCATCGTCACCGGGGGATATCCGCCGATCCCCACGGGCAGCATCCTCGAAAAGCGCGCCCATGTCCGCGACCATCTCGACCATCTGCGCAAGATGCTGATGTTCGAGCCGCGCGGCCACCACGACATGTATGGCGCGCTGCTGGTCGAGCCGGATCTGCCGGGCGCCGATCTCGCCGTGCTGTTCATGCACAATGAGGGCTATTCGACGATGTGCGGCCACGCCGTCATCGCGCTCGGCCGCTACGCCGTCGACCGCGGCCTCGTCGCCGCCGTCGAACCGGTCACCACGGTCAACATCGAGTGCCCCTGCGGCATGGTGGTGGCGCATGTGGAGGTTACCGGTGGCAAGGCCGGCGCGGTCTCATTCGAGAGCGTACCGGCGTTCCTGTTCGCCGGCGACCGCACCGTCGATATGTCCGGCCATGGCGCGATCGGCTTCGATGTCGCCTATGGCGGCGCCTTCTATGCGCTGGCCGACTGCCGCCAGTTCGGCCTTGAGTTCGGGCGTTCGCCCGCCCGCGCCTTTGTCGATGCCGCCACGGCGCTCTCCGAAGCCGTGCGCGCCGCCGTGCCGTTGTCGCATCCCGAAAGCCCCGACCTCGCCTTCCTCTACGGGTCCATCCTGACAGATGGCGGGGACGGGCGCGATGGTTTGCCGACGAAGAATGTCTGCGTCTTTGCCGATGCCGAGGTCGATCGCTCGCCGACCGGGTCGGGCGTCACCGCGCGCCTTGCCGCCACTTACGCCAAGGGCGGTATCTCGGTGGGCGAGACGCGCTTGTTCGAGAGCATCGTCGGCTCGCGTTTCACCGGCTCGGTCGCCCGCGCCACGCGCGAGGGTCCGCATGACGCCATCGTCGCCCGTGTCGGCGGCCGCGCCTTCTATTCCGGCACGGCGGAATTCTGGCTGGAGGACGGCGACGAACTGGGCCGCGGCTTCCTGGTCCGGTAGGCATTCCGACGGCGATTGTCACGCGGCCGTGGTTTGCGCAATATCCATCTGGTTTCGAGGCTGCGGGCGGAATAGATTTCCGGCAGCGCACATCGAACCTCGCGCGCAGGCCTCGGCTTTTGCGCCAACCCGTCCTATCCTCCGGCAACGACAATCTTTGGGAGAACGCCAGTGAACAAGTCCGCCAATCCGACCCATGCGCCCGGCCGCGGCCGCGTCTATGACTCGATCACCCAGACGATCGGCGACACGCCGATCGTGCGGCTGGATAAGTTCGCCAAGGAAAAGGGCATCGTCGCGAACCTGCTGGCCAAGCTCGAATTCTTCAATCCGATCGCCTCCGTCAAGGACCGCATCGGCGTCGCCATGATCGAGGCGATGGAGGCCGACGGCCGCATCGTGCCCGGCAAGACGACGCTGGTCGAGCCGACTTCGGGCAATACCGGCATCGCGCTCGCCTTCGCCGCCGCCGCCAAGGGCTACCGGCTGATCCTGACCATGCCGGAGACGATGTCGATCGAGCGGCGCAAGATGCTGGCGCTGCTCGGCGCCGAACTCGTGCTGACCGAGGGGCCGAAGGGCATGAAGGGCGCGATCGCCAGGGCCGAGGAACTGGTCCAGACGATCCCGGGCGCCGTCATCCCTCAGCAGTTCGAGAACCCGGCCAATCCGGAGATCCACCGCAAGACGACGGCCGAGGAGATCTGGAACGACACGGCCGGCGGCGTCGACATCTTCATCTCCGGCATCGGCACCGGCGGCACGATCACCGGCGTCGGCCAGGTGCTGAAGGCGCGGAAGCCCGGCGTGCACGTCGTCGCGGTCGAGCCCGAGGCCTCGCCGATCCTGTCCGGCGGCCAGCCCGGCCCGCACAAGATCCAGGGCATCGGCGCCGGCTTCGCGCCAAAGATCCTCGACACGGGCGTCTATGACGAAATCGTCACCGTCTCCAACGAGGACTCCTTCGCCAATGCGCGGCTGGTCGCCAGACTCGAGGGCGTGCCTGTCGGCATCTCGTCGGGCGCGGCGCTCCAGGCGGCGGTCGTCGTCGGCTCGCGGCCGGAGAACACCGGCAAGACGATCGTGGTGATCATCCCGTCCTTCGCCGAACGCTATCTGTCGACGGCGCTGTTCGACGGGCTGGGGTGAGCGGGTGCCGCGACCTCCGCGCTTCGTCGCACACGTTTCAATTCAGGGTTGGCATTCGTCATTCATCCTCTAACATGCCCCCGAGATCGCGCCGGGAGGAATCCGCGCGGCATTGGTCAATCGGAGGTATCTGCATGTTGTATGCAAGGACGAAACTGCTCGCCGCGGGCGCCGTCGCGCTGTCGTTGTCATTTGGCGCCGTCGCGGCCAAGGCGGACGAGTTCATCAACGTTCTGGCCGGCGGCACGTCGGGCGTCTACTACCCGCTCGGCGCGGCGCTCGCCAACATCTACGGCGCCAAGATCGAAGGCGCGCGCACCCAGGTGCAGGCGACCAAGGCGTCGGTCGAAAACCTCAACCTGCTGCAGCAGGGCAAGGGCGAGATCGCCTTTGCGCTCGGCGACTCGGTCAAGTTCGCCTGGGAAGGCAACACCGAAGCCGGCTATCCGGGCAAGCTCGACAAATTGCGCGGCATCGCCGCCATCTATCCGAACTATATCCAGATCGTCGCCAGCCAGGAGTCCGGTATCAAGACGTTGGCCGACCTCAAGGGCAAGTCGCTCTCCGTCGGCGCGCCTAAATCCGGCACCGAACTCAACGCGCGCGCCATCCTGGCGGCGGCCGGCATGAAGTATGAGGATCTCGGCAAGACCGAATATCTGCCGTTCGGCGAATCCGTCGAGCTGATCAAGAACCGCCAGCTCGACGCGACGCTGCAGTCGGCCGGCCTCGGCGTCGGCTCGATCAAGGATCTGGCCTCTTCGGTGGCGATCAACGTGGTCGCGGTGCCCGCCGCCGACGTCGCCAAGATCGGCGACCCCTATGTCGCCGTGACGATTCCCGCCGGCACCTATCAGGGCCAGGACGCCGACGTCGAGACCGCGGCGGTCGGCAATTTCCTGATCACCCATGAGGGCGTGTCGGACGAGACCGCCTACCAGATGACCAAGCAGCTGTTCGAGAATCTGCCCGACATGGTCGCCGCCCACAACGCGGCCAAGGGCATTTCCATCGAGAAGGCGCTGCAGGGCATGCCGGTGCCGCTGCACCCGGGCGCCGAGCGCTACTACAAGGAAAAGGGCCTGATGTAGGTCCGATTTCCGCGGCGAGCCGCCCGGCGCCGATGCCCCGGGCGGCTGCTGCCGGCCTTGGCCGACCGCCACCCGCCCCACCGGGACAGCTTGCATGACCGCACCCGACGCCAGAGACGTCCCATCGGTCGCAATCGACCTGCACGATCCGCTCGGCGCCGGCTTTCCGCTCGGCCGCGAGGGCCGCGTGCTGTTCTGGATCGCCGTCGTCTTCTCGCTCTACCAGATCGCCACCGCGGCCCATCTTCTCAACCTGAACAGCCAGGTGGCGCGCGCCTTCCATGTCGGCTTCCTGCTGCTGCTGGCCTTCCCGCTCGCCGCCGCCGCGCGCGACAAGCCGGTCGCCTGGCGCGCCATCGCCTGGGGCCTCGCGGCACTCGGCGTCTTTGTCGCGTTCTACCAGTGGTGGGAATACAACGGGCTGATCCTGCGCTCCGGCGATCTCCTGCAGCGCGACATCCTTGTCGGCTGCCTGGCGCTGGCGCTGGTCTTCGCGGCGGCCTGGGTGGCGATGGGCCCGGCGCTGCCCATCATCTCGGGCCTGTTCCTCGCCTACTGCCTGTTCGGCGAATATCTGCCGCGCCCGTTCGACCATCGCGGCTATGACCTTTCCCAGGTCATCGACCACATGGCGTTCGGCACCGAGGGCATCTACGGCATCCCGATCTACGTCTCGTCGACCTACATTTTCCTGTTCATCCTGTTCGGCTCCTTCCTGGAGAAGGCCGGCATGATCAAGCTGTTCACCGACGTCTCGCTCGGCCTCGTCGGCCACGCGCGGGGCGGGGCAGCCAAGGTCTCGGTCATCTCGTCTGGCCTGATGGGTACGATCTCCGGCTCCGGCGTCGCCAATGTGGTGACCACCGGCCAGTTCACCATCCCGCTGATGAAGAAGTTCGGCTACCGTGCGGCCTTTGCCGGCGGCGTCGAGGCGACGGCGTCGATGGGCGGCCAGATCATGCCGCCGGTGATGGGCGCAGTCGCCTTCATCATGGCCGAGACGCTGGGCATCGAATATTACGAGGTCGTCAAGGCGGCGCTGATCCCCGCCATGCTCTACTTCGCCTCGGCCTTCTGGATGGTCCATCTGGAGGCCGGCAAGTTCAACCTGATGGGGCTGAAGAAGTCGGAACTGCCCTCGGCGCTCGGCGCGCTGAAGGCCGGCTGGTATCTGATCCTGCCGCTCGCCGTGCTGGTCTGGCTGCTGTTCTCCGGCTACACGCCGCTCTTTGCCGGCACGGTCGGCCTGGCGCTGACCGTCCTGCTGATCCTCGGCGCGACGGTCGCGCTCGGACTGCCCAACCAGATCGTGCGCACCGTCTTCTGGATCGGCCTCGGCCTCGTCGCGGCGAGCTTCTTCGAGTATGGCATCGGCGCCATTGTGGCCGCCGTGGTCGTGCTGATCGTCGCCAATCTCTTCGTCGCCGGCGGCCGGGCCACGCTTCTGACCTGCCGCGACTCGCTCGCAGACGGGGCCCGCAACGCGCTGCCGGTCGGGGTCGCCTGCGCGGTCGTCGGCGTCATCGTGGGCACGATGACGCTGACTGGCGTCGCCAACACGTTCGGCCAGTTCATCGTCTCGGTCGGCGAGAACTCCCTGTTCCTGTCGCTGGTGCTGACCATGATCGCCTGCATCTTCCTCGGCATGGGCATCCCGACCATTCCGAACTATATCATCACCTCGTCGATCGCCGGACCGGCGCTGCTCGATCTCGGCGTGCCGCTGATCGTCAGCCACATGTTCGTGTTCTATTTCGGCATCCTCGCCGACCTGACTCCGCCGGTGGCGCTTGCCTGCTTCGCCGCCGCGCCGATCGCCAAGGAAAGCGGCTTCCGCATCTCGCTCGAAGCCATCAAGGTAGCCGCCGCCGGCTTCGTCATCCCCTTCATGGCGGTCTACACGCCGACGCTGATGCTGCAGGATGGCGGTCCACTCGCCGAAGCGATCGGTTATGCACCGGCGGTCGCCTACATCGTCTTCAAGACGACGCTCGCGATCGCGCTGTGGGGCGTCGCGGTGATCGGCTTCCTGCGCATGCGCCTGACGGTCTGGGAGCGGCTGCTCGCCGCCGCCGCCGCCTTCACGCTGGTCGCCGCGCTGCCGGTTACCGATGAGATCGGCTACGCGCTCGCCGCGCTGTTCTTCGCCCAGCATGGGTGGCGGACGCGCGCAACGGCGCGGCCGACCGCGGCATGAGCCTCTGCATCCTTGCCGCCGGCAAGACGGCGGTCATGGCCGCCACCGCCTTCACCCTGTCGTGGACGCACTCGGTCGAGAATATCCGCTGGGAGGAGGACTGGCGCGTCAGCCCCGCCGGCCTCGAGCTCGTCGAGGCGCGCGTACAAGGCTCCGGCGCCGGCATGGAGCCGGGCGAAGGCGCGATCCTCAAGGATGGCTGGTGGGTGTGGCGCCCGGCGTTCGGAGCGCAGGCAAAGCTCGTGCTCGGCGCCTCGGGCGCGACGGTTTCGGGCTGGACGCTTTGCGCCGGTCAGGACTGCCGCGAGTTCGGCGCTGGCGCCGGCGCGCCGATAGAAATCAGGGCCTGCCGCCCGGACGACGCGGGCGGCGCCTCAAGCGCTCAGTGAAACGTGGCGCGCGCCTCGAACGAGCCGCCTCCACGCCGCGCACAGGCAGGGCCTGGTCCGCGCATGTAGTGACGCTCCGGCCGGTAGCTCGGGGCGATGAATTCACGGATCGCCACCGCGTAGTTTGTGATGGATGCCCAGAAGCTCATTTTAGCAGTCCCTGTCCCTCGGAATGTCCCTTCCGAATGAACGCCCATGATAGCGGCAAGGAGTGAATACTCGGTGAATGCCGCTGTTAATTACCCTTCAGAAACAACCGGATCGTGACGGCTTCGCGCAAAAATTGCGGCATTTTCGGACGTTCGGCGGGCGGATTTGCGAATGCGGGTCGGGTGTTGCCGCACAGCAACATGTCCCCATTCGGCGGGAACCAGCGCCGCCCTCTGGCGTTGCAGAGGCAGGTCGGGCGAAGGTGCCCGCCATCGGACGCCAAGTCCCTACCGCGCAACCAGACAGGAAAGGCCACAGCTATGGGCTTCTTTTCAAAAGACATTAAAACCATGGACGACCTCTTCGTGCACACGCTGCAGGACATCTATTACGCCGAGAAGCAGATCGAAAAGAACCTGCCGAAGATGGCCAAGAAGGCCTCCGACGCCGAGCTGAAGAAGGGTTTCGAAACCCATCTCCAGGAAACCAAGGGGCACATTGAGCGGCTCGAGCAGGTTTTCGAGATGCACGGCGCCAAGGCCAAGGCGGTCAGGTGCCCGGCGATCGACGGCATCCTGGAGGAAGCCGATGAGATCGCCGGCGACATCGACGATCCGCAGGTTCTCGACGCGGCGCTGATCGCCGCGGCGCAGGCCGTTGAGCACTACGAGATGACGCGCTACGGCACGCTGGTCGCCTGGGCCAAGAAGCTCGGCCGCCCCGACTGCGCCGCCATTCTCGAGAAGAACCTCAAGGAAGAGACGGCGACCGACAGGAAGCTCAGCAACCTCGCCGAGTCGAAGATCAACGTCGTCGCGGCGTAACGACCGTCACGCGCGCAAGAAGGGCCGGTGCCGGAGCGCCGGCCCTTTCTCTTGGCTCAGGCGTTGCCTATCAGCACGCCGGCCGCGAAGACCAGCGCCCCGCCGAGCACGACCTGCAGGGTGGCGCGCATCCAGGGCGTCTCCATGAAGCGGTGCTGGATCCAGGCGATGGCCCAGAGTTCGACGAAGACGACCGCGCCCGCAATCATCGTCGCCGTCCAGAAGTCGGCGATCAGATAGGGCAGCGCGTGGCCGAGGCCGCCGATAGCCGTCATGATGCCCGACGCCAGGCCGCGCTTCAGCGGCGAGCCGCGACCGGAAATCTTGCCGTCGTCATGCGCGGCTTCCGTGAAACCCATCGAGATGCCGGCGCCGACCGAGGCCGACAGGCCGACGAGGAAGGTCTGCCAGGTGTCCTGCGTGGCGAAGGCGGCGGCGAAGATCGGCGCCAGCGTCGACACCGAGCCGTCCATCAGCCCGGCCAGACCCGGCTGCACCCATGTGAGAATGAACTGGCGCCGTTCCGTCTCGGCCTCCGCGTCGCGCACCGTACCGGGCGTCAACTCGGCGGCGAGCTTGTGCGCCAGCGCGCCATGGCCCTTTTCGGCGGCGGCGAGGAAGCCCAGCAGCTTGCGCGTCGAGGCGTCCTCGGTCCGCTTCGCCGCCTCGATGTAGAAGCGCTCGGCCTGCGCCTCCATGATCTCGGCCTGGCCGCGCACCGCGTCGAGCCCGAGTGGGCGCACGAGCCAGTCGGGCTTGCGCTCGTAATAGCCGCGCACATGTTCACGGCGGATCAGCGGGATGCGCTCGCCGAAGCGCTTGCGGTGCAGGTCGATCAGGGCTGCCCGATGCTCGTCCTCCTCGGCGGCCATCTCGTCGAAGACCTTTGCCGACTGCGGAAACGCTTCGCGCAGCCCGTCGGCATAGGCGCGGTAGATGCGGCCGTCATCCTCCTCGGACGAGATGGCGAGCGCCAGGATCTCCTGTTCGGTGAGCGAATCGAAGGAGCGGCGGCCGAAGCCAAAGACACGGGAAAGCATGAGAGCGATTGTCCAGTTTAGAATTGTTCTAAACTATTCCGATCCTGCGCCGTGCGCAATGCGGCGGGAAGCCGCTGGTCGCAGCGGCATCAGTCCAGCGTTCGACGGAACCGCATGAGCGCGATGCCGGCATAAGCGGCGATGAAGACGCCGAGCATGGCGATCTCGAAAGCAACCGCGGGGAACTCCGCACCTTTCAGCATGACCGCACGAACGATGCGCAGGAAATGCGTCAATGGGAAGAATTCCCCGAAGTTCTGCGCCCAGCCCGGCATGCCTCGGAACGGAAACATGAAGCCCGACAGCAGCAGCGACGGCAGGAAGAAGAAGAAGGTGAGCTGCAGCGCCTGCATCTGGGTGCGCGACATGGTCGAGATCGTGTAGCCAAGCAGGACCAGGGCCAGTACGAAGGCGAGCACCGCCGAGAGAAGCAGGACCAGGCTGCCGGTGAACGGCACCGAGAACATCAGGCTGGCCGCCGCAAGCACGACCGCGACCTGGACAGCGCCTACCGCCAGATAGGGCAGGATCTTGCCCAGCATGATCTCGGCCGGACTGGCCGGCATGGCGAGCAGGTTCTCCATCGTGCCGCGTTCGGTCTCGCGCGTCAGCGCGATCGACGTCATCATCACCATCGTCATCTGCAGGATGACGCCGAGCAGGCCCGGCACGATGTTGTATTGCGAGACGCTCTCGGGATTGTAGCGGCGGTGCACGACGACGTCCAACTGGCCGGCCGCGTTCTCGGCGGCGGCCTTCTCTAGCCCCTGTTCGCGCAGCAGCGCGCGCGCCGCCACCGTCGAGATGGTCGAGACCGCGCCGCTCGCCACCGACGGGTCGGTCGCATCCGCCTCGATCAGGATCTGCGGATGGTCGCGGCGGTCGACGCGCCTGGAGAAGTCGGAGGGGATCGTGACCACGAAGGACACCTCGCCCGACGCCATCAGCGCCTCGGCCTCCGCCGCGCTCGCCACGACATGGTCGAAGCGATAGTAGCCGGTCAGTTCCAGCGAGGAGACGATGGCGCGCGTGTAGCGGTCGCCGCCGATCGCGACGAGGGCCGCCGGCAATTGTTTCGGATCCGTGTTGATCGCATAGCCGAACAGCACCAGCTGCAGGATCGGCACGCCGAGCATCATGCCGAAGGTCAAGCGGTCGCGCCGCATCTGGATGAATTCCTTGGTCAGCAGGGCGCCAAGCCGAACCAGCGAAAAGATGTCGCTCATTGCATGTTGTCCTTCGAGCCCGCCATGAACTGGATGAAGACGTCCTCGAGGCTCGTCTCGCCCTCTTCGACCGTCACACCGGGCTCGACGATGCCGGCGAGCGCCGTCTCGAGCACCTTGCGGTCGAGGCCGACGACATGCAGCGTGGTGCCGAAGGGCGCGACCTGCTCGATGCCGGGCGCCTTGCGTAGATTCGCCGCGATCGCCTCGAGCTTCGGCCCGCGCACCACATAGGTATGCAGCCCGGCATTGCGCACCACCTCGTCGACCGTGCCCGACGCCAGCATCCTTCCGTAGGAGATGTAGCTGATGCGGTGGCAGCGCTCCGCCTCGTCCATATAGTGGGTCGACACCAGCACGGTCAGCCCCCTGGCGGCCAGCAGGTGGATCTCGTCCCAGAACTCCCGCCGCGCCTTCGGGTCGACGCCGGCGGTCGGCTCGTCGAGCAACAGCAGCTTCGGCCGATGCATGATGCAGGCGGCGAGCGCCAGGCGCTGCTTCCAGCCGCCCGACAGCGTGCCGGCGAGCTGTTTTCGGCGCGACGTCAGGCCGAGATCGGCAAGCGTGCCGGCGACGAAGCTTTCCACCGGCTTCAGCCGGTAGAGCCGGGCGACGAATTCGAGATTCTCGCCGATCGTCAGATCCTCGTAGAACGAGAACTTCTGCGTCATGTAGCCGACTTCGCGCTTGATCTTCAGGCTCTCGGCGCGCAGGTCGTAGCCGAGCACCTGACCGTCGCCCTCGTCGGGCGTCAGCAGGCCGCACATCATGCGGATCGTGGTGGTCTTGCCCGAGCCGTTCGGCCCGAGAAATCCGACGATCTCGCCCGTCCGCACGCTCATCGAGACGTTGTCAACGACGGTCTTGTCGCCGAAGCGCTTGACGAGGCCGGTGACGTCGATGGCGTTCATACGGTGATCCTCTGGGGGAGTGGCGAATGGCGAGTGGCGAATGGGGAATGAGTTGCAGATGAACGGCTGATTCCGCGTCAGTCCTGTTCAAACCCGGGAATCATCTGACCCTCCCAAAGCCCCACTCGCCATTCGCTACTCGCCGATTCCCACATCCACGATCTGACCCGGCTGCAGCCTTTCGGCGCCGACGTCCGGGCGCGCCTCGATGAGGTAGACGAGCTTCTGGCGCCGCTCGAGCGAGTAGATCACCGGCGGGGTAAATTCGGGATCGGGCGAGACGTAGCTGACGGTGGCGGTCAACCCGGCCGGGCAGCCGTCACAGTGGACGTCGAGCCTGCGACCGATCTCGATCGTCGAGAAGACCGCCTCGCCGACATAGAGCTTCAGCTTCACCGCGCCATCGGGCAGCAGCGACAGCACCGGCGCCGACGGCCCGGCGACATCGCCCGGATTGCGGATGACGTCGCCGATGCGGCCGGCCGACTGCGCCTCCATGCGCCGCTTCGACAGACGCCAGCGTGCCTGCTCGAGCGCGGCCTCGGCCTGCTTCACCTGGTTCTCGGCGGCGCGGATGGTCTCCTCGCGCGCCGGCAGCCTCGCCACCGCGACGTTGGCCTCGGCCTGGCCGACCGACGCATCGGCGAGTTCAAGCGCCGTCTGCGCCTTGTCGAGTTCGGCCTGCGTGGCGATGCCGCGCTTCATCAGATCGGTGGTGCGCTCCAGCACGCGCGCCGCCTCTCGCGCCTGGGCCCTGGCGGAGGCGAGCGCGGCCTCGATCACGGCGATCTCCTCCGGCCGGCGACCGAGCTTCAGGTCGGCGAGTTGGGCGCGCGCCTGTGCGAGCGCCGCCGCGGCCTGGTCGACGGCGATCAGCGCGTCGTCGTTCTCGAGTTCGGCCACCAGTTGCCCGGCCACGACGCGCTCGCCGCGCCTGACGCCGACGCCGCGCACCTCGGCGATCTCGATCGGCGCGAGCAGCACGTATTCGCCCTCGACGTAGCCCACGGCGAGCGGCACGGGCGCGCCGCAGCCGGGCAGCAGCGACGCCAGTAGAGGGATGGCACAGAGGAAACTCATGGCTTGGCCTCCCGCCGCGCGGCGATGATGGCGGCGAGATTGTCGCGCGCGACCGCCGTCACCGCGCCCGCTTCGCCGTGGCCGATCGTCTTCCAGCCCATGCGCCGCAGCACCGCTTCGCGGCCGATGCGGAAATAGACCACCTGGCCAATCAGCGTGAAGACCTGGATCTTCGTCCGTTCGGAGTCGGCCTCGTCGCCCGTCGCCGCCGCCCAAATGGCGCAGAGCTGCTTGTGCAGGGGTTCGAACACGCCGAAATAGATCGTGTTCAGCGCGGCCGTCGGCCGGTTCAGTTCGCGCAGGATGAAGGAGACGATCTCGCCCGCCTCGGGCCGGCTGACGACGAAGTCCGCCATGCGCTCGACGACCCCGGACAGGAAGGCGGCCGCCGCGTCGGGCGGCATCTTCTCTGCGTCGGGCATGCCGGCGATGACCGGGCCGGCGATACCCTTGATCGTCTCGACGATATGCGCGGCGCAGGCGGCGTGCAGCCCTTCCTTGCCGCCGAAATGATAGGCGATCGAGCCAATGTTGGCCTTGGCCGCGGCCGAGATTTCGCGCGTCGTCGTCGCCTCGAAGCCGTTTCGGCCGAACAGGGCCAGGCCGGCGCGGACAAGCGCCAGCCTAGTCTGGTCGGGGCCGGAGGCGGCCGTCGTCTCGGCGGCGGCCAATTCGGATGCGGAGCGAGGCGGGTTGTTCTGGCTCATGCCTGGATTTAATCAAACGATTGATTTAATGTCAAGCTGGCCGCATGAGCCGTATGTCGCGCGAATGCTCGGCTTCACCTTTCGGCCGCGCGAGTCCATAGTTCGCCGCCACGGAGCCGCGCCTGCATGACGCCTGCCCACGACACCCTGCTCGACCGCATCGGCCGCTTCCTCGCGCGGCGTCTGGAGACGGAATCCTCCGGTTACGAGCCCTACACGCCGTCCGATCCGGAAACGCTGCGCCGCGCGCTGGTGCCGGGCGACATCCTGCTGATCGAGGGCAACCAGAAGGTTTCGAGCGCCATCAAATATCTGACGCAGTCGACCTGGTCGCATTCGGCGCTCTATGTCGGAGACAGCCTGCCGGAGCCGGACGGTGGCGCGGAGCGGCCGCGCCTTATCGAGGTCAATCTCGGCGACGGCTGTATCGCGGTGCCGCTGTCGAAATACGAGAGCTACAACACGCGTATCTGCCGCGCGAGCGGGCTGACGCCGGAGGATCGCGAGGCGGTCGTCGGCTTCATGGTCGCCCGGCTCGGGCTGAAATACGACATGAAGAACATCTTCGACATGCTGCGCTACTTCCTGCCTACGCCGCCGGTGCCGGTGCGCTGGCGGCGGCGCATGATCGCCTTCGGCTCGGGCGATCCGACGCGCGCCATCTGCTCGTCGCTGATCGCCCAGGCCTACGAGACGGTGCGCTATCCGATCTTGCCCGAGATCACGCGCGCGCCCGGCCGCGCCTCGGCGCAGTCGCGCTACTCGCGCAGCGAGATCCTGCACATCCGCCACCATTCGCTCTATACGCCGCGCGATTTCGACCTGTCGCCGTTCTTCCGCATCGTCAAGCCGACGCTGGAATTCGGCTTCGACTACCGGGCGGTGAACTGGGCTGCACCCGTGGGTGTCCCCGGGCTATCCGATCCGACCACGACGACGCCTGCCGCAGCGGTCGTCCTCGGCGGCGGAAATACAGATTCGGACTGAAAATCATATCTGCAGTGCGCATGAATGCAGAAGCCGGGCCCGCCGAGGCGGAACCGGCCCGATGGTTTCGGATGATCCCGCGATCAGCGGCGGATCATGCGTCCGACGGCGATCAGGATGCACGCGCCGATGAAGCCGGCGATGAGATAGCCGATCCAGCCGCCGAGCGCGACGCCGAGGAGGCCGAGCAGGGCATTGGCGACGACCGCGCCGACGATGCCCAGGATGATGTTCATGAAGATGCCCATGTTGCTCTTCATGAACATTTCGGCCAGCCAGCCGGCAATGCCGCCGATGATGATGGCTGCGATCCAGCCCACGCTTGCGTCTTCCATAAGCCACTCTCCTTCGTCCGAGCCGCCAACCGGCCCCGCGACCTGCAACGCGGCCGCGCGAATACGGTTCCGTGCCGGCGCGGGATCGTAGCGCGCGCGGCCCG
>JAUYMV010000265.1 GCA_030698645.1 Mesorhizobium sp. | reverse complement strand
ACGGTCTCGCCGCGGGCGAGTGACGCGGCCATCATCAGAACGTGCGTCGCGCCGACCGAGACCTTCGGGAACACGTAGCGGGCGCCCTTGAGACCCTTCTTGGTACGCGAGACGACATAGCCATTGTCGACATCGATCTCGGCGCCGAGCGCGGCCAAACCTTCGAGAAAGAGATCCACAGGACGCGTGCCGATGGCGCAGCCGCCGGGCAACGACACCTTCGCCTCGCCCATGCGGGCGAGCAGCGGACCGATGACCCAGAACGAGGCGCGCATCTTGGACACGAGTTCGTATGGCGCGGTGGTGTCGACGATGTCGGCGGCGGTGAAGTTGATGGTGCGCGAATAGGCTTCGCCCGGCGCACCGCGGCGTCCGTTGACCGAGTAGTCGGTGCCATGGTTGCCGAGGATGCGGATCAGCTGCTCGACATCGGCCAGATGCGGCACGTTGCCGAGCGTCAGCGTCTCCTTCGTCAGCAGCGAGGCGATCATCAGGGGCAGCGCGGCGTTCTTGGCGCCGGAAATCGGGATGACGCCCTCAAGCTTTCGGCCGCCGGTTATCCTGATTCGATCCATGAGGTGTTCTTTCGCGCGAAGAGCGGCCCGGGACGGCCGTGCAGTCGGGTTGATCTAGACTATGAGCCGGCGGCATTCAAGGAAAGGACGGGCATCGCACCGCCGCGGCATGGCCCCCTGCCCGCCGTGAACGTACGATGGGCAGGATGTTTGCGGCGAAAGTGGGGAAGGTCCGATTCGGCGGCCGGGCTTTGGGGGACCCGCCGCGCGGCGTCGCCGGGGCAGAACCACCGCGCCGCGCAACCATGCGACGGCGGCCGCCACGCCAGCCATCTACCGGTTCGCTGCGGCCAAACACCTGAATTCGGTTGCCGGTTCAGAAACGGGGACCATTCAACAGGGGAATTCACGATCCGATTGCGCAGGATCAACGCGGCGGCCCCAACCACCCGCCAGAACTTGCCGACGGCACACAGACCCTATCAGGGATGAATCCCCTTATGCCAATCCGAATGCTTCTTGCCATTCTCTTCCTGCTTCTCCTGCCTGCCAATCATTCCCGCGCTGAACTAGGCCATGAATTTTTCAATGCGGTGCAAGCTCGAATCGTTTCGATAAGGCGGCTGCCAGGCGGGCAACGTTCGGAGGCCTGCGCAAAATTCGTCCACCAGGCCTTCGATACCGTGGAGATTGCAAGCGGCGCCGCGGCCTTGAACTGGGTGTCGATGGGCCCCGGATTGAGAACCGAGCTTGCTTCCTCGATCGCGGCGCGGCTGGCGAAAGAGTGCGTCGGGGTCGTCACCCGAATGGATCCCGCGAAGGCGTCTGTTGCGCGCATCCGCGAGACACCGAACGGGATCAAAATGACCGTGGTGTTTGCTGAAGCCGAAGGAAAGCAAGGCTTCATCGTCTGGTCGATCAGGCCCGGTGGCGCATTTGCGTGGACCGCGGTGGACCTTTCCGTCGATGGCCGGGGATTGCTGGCGGCACTGAAGTCGGATTTTGACAGCGCGCTGATCGCGACCGGCGGAAATCTGGAACGCGCAATCGGTCATTTCTCGAGGATGATCTTCAAATGACGGATGGACGCGCCGTGGTGTGGCTGGAGGGCATAAGGCGAAGCTTCGATCACGGTCGTATTCGCGCCCTGAACGGGGTGGACCTCGTATTGCGGCGCGGAGAGAGCGTTGCGCTCGTCGGCCGCAGCGGGAGCGGGAAATCCTGCCTGCTGAATGTCGCTTCAGGCCTGGACCTGCCCGACGAGGGCCGCGTTTTCTGGGACGGAACCGAAGTCACCTCCCGCGGTCAATGGGCCGCGTTGCGACGCTCTTCGATCGGTATCGTCTTTCAGGAATTTCACCTCCTGCCAACGCTGACGGCAAGGCAGAACGTCGAACTCGCGCTTATTGGCGGACGAGACGGGGAAACCAGACTCCGGGTTGAGCATATGCTGGAAAAGGTAGGCCTGTCCGAGATGGGAGATCGATTGCCGGCGGAACTTTCCGGCGGAGAACGCCAGCGCGTTGCCCTGGCGAGGGCGCTCGTTCGGGAACCCGAACTCCTGTTGGCGGACGAACCGACCGGCAATCTCGACAGCGCGAACGCCGATGCGGTCGCCACGCTGATGTTCGATCTGCATCGGAAGCTGCAGATGGCGCTGGTGATCGTGACGCACGATCTGTCCCTCGCCAAGCGGTGCGAACGCATCGTGACGCTCGCGGACGGCCGCATCTGCGACGACCGAATGCTGGAGACAGTCTCCGCATGACGCTCGTCGAATTCGCCTACAGCAACCTGAAGCGGCGTCCGGCACGTACGCTGCTCACTATCCTCGGAATCGCCCTCGCCATTGGAACCGCCGTTGCCTTGCTGGCGCTCGGCCGCGGCATTTACGAGAGCCTTGCCGAGGGCTTCACCGAACGAAGCTCGGAGCTGCTGGTGACCCAGCGCAACGTGATAGACATCACTGCAATGAGGCTGCCCGAATCGATGGGACTCGAACTGGCCGCCGTCGACGGTGTCGCGGAGGTTTCCAGCGAACTTTATGTCTTCACGAGCACGCCCGCAGGCCAGCAGGTCATGGTGGCAGGCGTGTCGGATAGCGCGGCGAAGTGGGCCTTGGTGCCTGTGGCATCCGGCAGGCGGCCGGATGCAGGTCGTCCGGAAATCATGCTTGGAGACGTGATCGCGCAGACGCTCGGAGCGAAGGTCGGCGACCGGATAGAACTGCTGGACGAGGAGTTCGAAGTAGTCGGCATCACGGCCTACGGAACGGCGTTGAACCGCGGCGTGGCGGCCATGCCCCTGAAGGTCCTGCAAGAAGCTTCCTTGCGCCTGGCGCAGGTCAGCACATTCTCGATCCGGCTGGACCCGGGTCTCAGTCAAGTCCGGAAACGGGAGGTTCGGGCGGCCATCGAGCAAAGACTCCCGGTCGTCGTGTCGGACATGCAGGAAATAGCCGACCGGCTAAGCAGCGACCGCAACATCACAATCCTGAAGGCCGTGTCGAACGCGATTTCGATCGTCGCCGTGGTGATGGGTGCGCTCAACCTTCTGGCCACGCTGCTCCTCTCCGTGCAGGAGCGCACACGCGAGATCGGCATGCTCAGTTCGATCGGATGGAGCGACCGGCTCGTGATATCCCTGATCATGATCGAGGGGCTGTTCATCGGCATCCTGGGCTGTGTCGGCGGCGTCCTCGTCGGGCTGGCCGCGTCTTCCCTGTTCGGCTCGATCCCCGCCATAGGCGACATCATCTCTTTCACGCCGAGCCTCTCGGACCTGGTGCTGCCGGTGGCGTTTGCGATACCGCTTTGCATGGTCGGCGCCGCCTATCCGGCATGGCGCGCGGTCCATATGCTGCCGGCGGAGGCGCTTCGCCATGCATGAACCCGAAACGGTGACCGGACGGGGCGAAACCTCTGCGCGCATGTCGGAAGAGAAGCGGCCTTTCAGTCCCTTGCAGTGGCATTTCGCGATATCGTCGTTGACGATCCATTTCGTTGCCGCATGCAAACGGCCGATCTCGCGCGAAGTCTTCGTGAGCCTGGTCGGCAATTTCGTCAAACTGGCGCCGCAGCTGCGGCTCTCGGTTGGGCGGGACCGGAACAGCCACCACGACACGGGTCGCGTATCTGTCGAGGCCGACGGCAAGGTGCGCGGCCTCGACCCGTTGTGCCAGTATGCGGAAGTCGACGAGTTCAAGGCGGCACTGGCCGGACATCTGGAGCGCCTGCCCGACATCTACGACAATCCCGACCTTCCGGCATTCCGGGCGCGTGGCGAGATGCGGAAACAGCCCGAGTCCACCGGCACGCGAAGTCTCCTATCAATGGCGCTGGCCCATACGCTTTTTGACGGCGCGGACCTGGCGCGCACACTCGCCGGACTGCCCGCCGCGAACGAAGGTTTCGACGACACAAGCGGCACCAAACCGATGGCGATCTTCCGCCGTATGGCGTTTTGGCTGGCCGCCGCGCCAATGACCGCGGGTTACCTTGCGATGGCCGGTTGCGAGCGGCGAAGCATCGACGATTTCCGATTTGCCGCGCTATCCATCGTTCCGCAGGCGCTGAATAGGACGGCTGCCCGGCATGGCGTCGGCAGGAACGCAATGCTGATCGCGATTATCCTGCGCGGACTGATGTTCGACCGAAACGGCACTGGGACGGTCAAGGCGATGCACATGCGGATACCGAAACTGCGCTTCCATGGGCAGGAGGACCGTTTCCTGCATGCACGAACCGAAGTCCTGAGACTGCGGGGGCAAACGGACCTGACCACGTTCGCGACCACGGTGGCTGAAAGCCTCAGGATGCAGGACTTCGGGAAGAGCGCCATGCCGTTCCTGACGTCCCGGATGCTTGCCGTCGCCCGCTGGTTGCAGGAGCGCCTGCCTTGGCTCGTCCCCGAGAAATTGAAGGGCTACGCACCGGCGGACATAATCCTGTCCATAGTACCGCCGCTCGACCCGAGCGGGCCTTTCGCGGAATTCCGCGATGCGGTGATGTTTGGCGGAACCTGTACCGGCACGGCGCCAAGCTGCATCGTCCTGTCTGGGCCTGAAGCGACGACACTGACATTCTGGATCGAGAAAAGTCGGGTCGAGGAGCGGTTCGAAGGGCTGATGGCGCTGTTCGAACGCGAGGGGGTTCCCGCCACACGCTGGTCCTGACACCACCCCCCCTCTTTCGCAGCCAAACCCGCCACGGAGTCGATACGCCAGAGTCGTCGCCGCGGCAGGACGAGGTTCGCAATAGATCGCCCTTGATTTATGTCAAAGCCGCGAATGTGCGGACACTTATCAATCCGCGGCGGGGAGGATTTGCTTGGACGGCGAAATCCTCGGCAAACACGGGCCTATCCGGGACCGTGACGGGGTTCCGGGCCTGGGGTCGATCAGCCGGCTGCTTGGCGATCGGAGAAGGGGGAGTAGGTGCCTGCGTTCGCGCGTCTGCTGTTGCTGGTCCTCATGACCACGCTTGCAGGTTGTATCCATGATACGAAGGACCAGACGACGCCGCAGTTGAAGGGTGCGCCGGCGGCTCTGGCTGGCTGTTGCGGCAGCGCGCCGGCATATCCCGGCTGGCTGATCGCACTGGCCGATCCGTTTGCGCCCCTTGTCGGTCGCACGATAGCGCTGGTGGAATTTCGAAAGGGGCATCTGGCCGAACGCCCCGACGCACATGGCTTCATCCTGCGCAGGCTACAACCGCTCGATATCGTGCTGGTCAGTTCCGATAACAGGCTGACCGGAACAGCGATTCCGGGGCTGTTCAGCCACACGACAATCTATCTCGGCACGGAAAAGCAACTCCGCCGGCTCGGGGCATGGAACGAGCCGTTCATCGCGCCTCACCGGGATGCGATACGGGCCGGAAAAGTTTTCATCGAGGCCGACAAGAAGGGCGTTCACCTCTCGCTCGCCGAGGGCGTCTTCGATACCGACAAGGCCATGGTTCTCCGGCCGCGTGTGGGCGGTCCCTCCTGCCGCCGCAAAGCCCTCCTGCGCTACTTCGAGCATATCGGATCGCGTTTCGATTTTCGCTTCAATGCCGCCGAGGGCGACCGCCTTTTCTGCGCCGAGCTGGTTCATCACATTCTTCCCGAACTCGACCTCCCGGCCGCCCGGCTCTACGGACGCGATACGATCATTCCCGATGTGATCGCCGCCGCCGGTCTGTCGCGCGGGACAAGGCTGGGCTTCGTGGCCTACGTCCGCGGCCGGCGCGACGGGTGGGAGAGCGCATCGGCAAGCGCGGCGATCAACGACATAGCCGCAGCATGGCGCCGGTGACCGAATGACCGGCGCATGGCGACCGATGCCCGTTTGCGCAGGGCCTCGACGCAGAAGTCGGCCTTCAGCGTGTTTGAGATGCGCCAGGCCAGCACCTTGCGGGTAGACCAGTCCACGATCGCGACCGGATAGAGGAAGCGCCTGCGCGTCGGCAGGTATATGATGTCAGACGCAAGAACCTTACGGATTCTTTACGCACGCGACGACGCTTCACAATCGATATCTGACGCCTCCCGGGCGCATGTCTCCTGCACCACTCGGCCACAGGAGACCGCCATGTCCGATATTCTCTTCCTTGCGCTTGGCTTCGGCATGCTTGCCGCCATGGCGCTCTATGCCCGCGCGCTAAGTCGGTTGTAGGGGGCGCGCAACATGTTCGAGATCATCGTCGGGCTCATCGTCGCCGCCGCGCTGGCGGTCTACCTCGTCGTTACGCTGCTCCATCCAGAGCGCTTCTGACGTCCCGCAATCCCATCTAGGAGCATTCCCATGTCAACCATCGGGTGGCTGCAAATCGGCCTCCTCTTCCTCGCCGTCTTCGCCCTGATCAAGCCGCTCGGCCTTTATATGGCGACCGTCTTTTCCGGCGGCAGGACCTGGCTCGATCCCGTGCTCGGCCCGGTCGAGCGCGGCCTTTATGCGGTCGCGGGCGTCGATGCGCGGAAGGAGCAGGGCTGGCTGGCCTATGCGCTTGCCTTGCTCACGTTCAGTGCGGCCGGCTTCGTGGCGCTCTATGCCCTGCTACGGCTGCAGGCCTTTCTGCCGCTCAACCCGCAGGGTTTCGCCAATCTCGCGCCCGACCTCGCCTTCAATACGGCGGTCTCCTTCGTCACCAACACCAACTGGCAGT
>JAUYMV010000260.1 GCA_030698645.1 Mesorhizobium sp. | reverse complement strand
GTCGGCGACGATCTGGGTGACGCGCGTCAGGATCGGCGGTCCCGGATTTGCGACCTTGATGACCGTGCCGGGGCGATTGAAATTGACGCCGGGGTTGAGCTGGGTGAGATAGGCCTCGCTCATGTGAAAGCGCTCGCCGAGCATTTCCAGCGTCGACGTGTAGCTGAGCGCCTCGAGTTGGGCCTTCTCGCTGTAATCGGCCGGAACCGACGCGACATAGGGCCCGGCGGCGTCCTCTTGCGTGATCTCGTATTCGACGAAGGCATCGCCCCCCGTGGCGGCCAGCGCGGCGTCGATCGCCGCGATATCTTTCCGTTCCAGCGACTCGCCGGTCATCTCGTTGTAGGCCGACAGCGCGTTGGCGACGTTTTCGCCCATGCGGCCGTCGATCACGCCGGGCGACGCGCCCATGCGGTCGAGCACGACCTGCAGCTTGGCGACGTTGATATCGGCTTTCGCGCCGATGGTGGGCGTATCGGTCGGAACCGATGGCGACAGGCGCGCACCCGGCACGGGCTCGGGCAACGGCTCGCGATAGACAGGCGCGGTTTCGGCAACGCCCGGACCTGCCGGCGCCAGCGGAAACTCGGCTTCTTCGTCGCGATAGAAATCATTGGACGCGCTGTCCTGGTAGTCGTCCAGGCGGACGCCGCCGCCCATGTCTTCGGGATAGCCGCGACCGTAAGGGGGCGCCTCGTAGACGTCGTTATACTGCCGGTAGCGCCGCAGGCTGCCGGTCGGACGCGCGTCGAGAACCCGACGCGGCCGCTCGATCGACAGGATTTCGCCGGTGGCCGCGTCCGCGATGACGCGACGGCCCAGCTCATCGTAGTAGACCTCGATGTCGCCGGACTGCGCCAGCTGGACGAGCGGTCGCCGGGCGTCGTCCGCCGACGCCGGCAGGGCGATTGCGAAAAGGGCTGCGGTCAGTGCCGGGAGGACGATCTTTGGCGTGTTCATCGATGGAAACTCTCGAATGCGGTTCCGGTTGCGTGGCCGGCGCGCGGAATACCGACGCCGAATCCAGAACGATATCCTGCACGTCAATGATGAACCGGGCATGAAGAAGGCGCCGAGGCAGAGCCAAAACCGGGGTCGGGAGCAGGAATGCCGGTGGCGAACGCGACCAACAGGCGTTCGCGCAGCGAGGCGCCGAAAGGCAAGGTGGAGCGGCGGCCAACGCCATTGCCCACGGGAAGTCCGAAAAAAGGGAGCGCCCTACGGGGCGCTCCCGGGTGTCGTGGCGCGGCTGGCGCCGCGCCGCCTCAGGCCGCCTGGTCGGCGACCTCCTGCGGTGCGCCGGTGCGGAAGTTGAGGCGATCGGAACCGGCGGTAATCACGATGCGCGATCCGTCGTTGATCTCGCCGAGCAGTATCTTCTCCGCCAGCGGATCCTGCAGCTCCTTCTGCATCACCCGCTTCAGCGGCCGCGCGCCATAGGCGGCGTCGTAGCCCTTGGCGGCCAGCCAGTCGACCGCCGACTGGTCGAGCTCGATGACGATCTTGCGGTCGGCGAGCAGCGCTTCGAGACGCTTGAGCTGGATCTGCACGATGCGGCCCATGTCCTCGCGGCGCAGCCGGTGGAACAGAATCACCTCGTCGACTCGGTTGAGGAACTCCGGCCGGAACGACGCCCGCACCACGCCCATCACCTCGGCGCGCACCTGGTCGACATCCTCGTTTTCGCCGAGCGCGACGAGATATTCGGAGCCCAGATTCGACGTCATGATGATCATCGTGTTGCGGAAGTCGACGGTGCGGCCCTGGCCGTCGGTCAGCCGGCCGTCGTCCAGCACCTGCAGCAGCACGTTGAAGACGTCGGGATGCGCCTTCTCGATTTCGTCGAACAGCACGACCTGATAGGGCCGGCGCCGCACCGCCTCGGTCAGCGCGCCGCCCTCCTCGTAGCCGACATAGCCCGGAGGCGCGCCGATCAGACGGGCGACCGAGTGCTTCTCCATGTATTCCGACATGTCGAGGCGCACCATCGCGTACTCGTCGTCGAACAGGAAGTCGGCGAGCGCCTTGGGCAGCTCCGTCTGGCCGACGCCGGTGGGGCCGAGGAACATGAACGAGCCGACCGGCCGGTTCGGGTCCTGAAGGCCGGCGCGGGCGCGCCGCACCGCCTTCGACACCGCCTGCACGGCCTCGCCCTGGCCGACCACGCGCTCGGCGAGATCGTCCTCCATGCGCAGGAGCTTCGCCCGCTCGCCCTCCAGCATGCGGTCGACCGGAATGCCGGTCCAGCGCGACACGATGTAGGCGACATGCTCCGAGGTGACGGCCTCCTCGACCAGCGCACCGCGCGATTCGACGGCCTCCGCCTCCTTCAGCTGGCGCTCGAGTTCCGGGATGCGGCCATAGGCCAGTTCGCCGGCGCGCTGGAATTCGCCCTTGCGCTGGGCAATCGCCAGTTCGTTGCGCGCCTCGTCGAGCTCGCCCTTGAGGTCGGCGGCGCGCCCGAGCTTGTCCTTCTCGGCCATCCACATCGAGGTCAGCCGCGCGGACTCCTCCTCGATCTGCGACAGCTCCTTCTCGATGCGGCCGAGACGGTCCTTGGAGGCCTCGTCCTTCTCGAGCTTCAGCGCCTCGCGCTCGATCTTCAGCTGCATGATGCGGCGGTCGAGTTCGTCGAGTTCCTCGGGCTTCGAATCGATCTGCATGCGCAGACGCGCCGCCGCCTCGTCGACGAGGTCGATCGCCTTGTCGGGCAGGAAGCGGTCGGCGATGTAGCGGTGCGACAGCGTCGCCGCGGCGACCAGCGAGGAATCCGAGATGCGCACCTTGTGGTGCTGCTCGTATTTCTCCTTCAGGCCGCGCAGGATCGAGATCGTGTCCTCGACGCTCGGCTCCTCGACCATGACCGGCTGGAAGCGGCGGGCGAGGGCCGCGTCCTTCTCGACATGCTTGCGGTATTCGTCGAGCGTGGTGGCGCCGACGCAGTGCAGTTCGCCGCGCGCGAGCGCCGGCTTCAGCAGGTTGGAGGCGTCCATCGCCCCCTCCCCCTTGCCCGCGCCGACCAGCGTGTGCATCTCGTCGATGAACAGCACGATGCCGCCGTCGGCCGAAGTGACTTCGGACAGAACGGCCTTCAGCCGCTCTTCGAACTCGCCGCGATATTTGGCGCCGGCGATCAGCGCGCCCATGTCGAGCGCCATCAGCTGCTTGTCCTTCAGCGTCTCCGGCACGTCGCCATTGACGATGCGCAGCGCGAGGCCCTCGGCGATGGCGGTCTTGCCGACGCCCGGTTCGCCGATCAGGAGCGGATTGTTCTTGGTGCGCCGCGACAGCACCTGGATGGTGCGGCGGATTTCCTCGTCGCGGCCGATGACCGGGTCGAGCTTGCCTTCGCGGGCGTCCTTTGTGAGGTCGCGCGCATATTTCTTGAGCGCGTCATAGCCCTGCTCGGCACTCGCCGAATCGGCGGTGCGGCCCTTGCGCAGATCGTTGATGACAGTGTTCAGCGCCTGCGGCGTGACACCGGCCTTGGCCAGGATGTCGGCGGTCTTCGCCGACTTCTCGACGGCGAGCGCCGTCAGCAGGCGTTCGACGGTGACGAACGAATCGCCGGCCTTCTTGGCCATGTCCTCGGCGGTGGAGAAGATCTTGGCGAGCGGCTGCGACAGATAGAGCTGGCCGTTGCCGCCCTCGACCTTGGGCTGCGCGTTGAGCGCCGCCTCGACGGCGAGCAGCACCGCCTTCGGGTCGCCGCCGGCGCGGCCGATCAGCGAGGCGGCGAGTCCCTCGGAATCGTCGACCAGAACCTTGAGCAGATGTTCGGGGGTGAACTGCTGGTGATTGCGCGAGAGCGCCATGGTCTGCGCGGACTGGATGAAGCCGCGCACGCGCTCGGAATATTTCTCGATATTCATGTCTGTCTCCATTCACCACCGGCCCGCTCTGCGGCGCCGGATCGGCCTGAAATGACGAGCCCCCGACAACCGGCAGGCCCTGTTGGACCGGATATGGGTATTACACTTTCGCCGCTCAAGACGGATTGACCGGCATCAAAACAAAAACCGGCGGGACATGCCCGCCGGTCGTTTGCCAGATCGTGATGTTGCCTTCGTCAGCCGACGGGGTCGGGCTCGACCGCGGGCGACGACTGCTCGGCCATCGGCGACTGCTCTCCGCCGTCATCCTGGTCGGCAATGCGATTGCCGTCGACGCCGCGCGCATCGAGGTCCGGTCGCCGGCCACGCCGCGGCCGGCGCGAGCGGCGCGAACCTTCGTCGCCCTCCTGCCGTGCGATGGGTTGGCCGTTCCCGCCATTGCCTGTGTCTTCGCCGGAAAGCCGGGGCTGCTCGCCGCCAGGCTGCGGGGCGTCCTGGCTGAAGGCGACTTCGGCCGGCACGCCGTTGATCACCGGCTGCGGACCGCTGCCGTCGTTGACCTGGCGCGGCTGCTCGAAGCTGGAGTTCGAGTTGGAATCGAAATCGTCGCGATCGTCATCGTCGTCGTCGTCGCGATTCTGTTGCTGAACCGGAGCCTGCGCCTGTGCGGCTGCAATGATGCGGTTGTAGTGTTCGGCGTGCTGCAGGTAGTTTTCCGCCATGACGCGGTCGCCGGAGCTATGCGCATCGCGCGCCAACTGCATGTATTTCTCGGCAACCTGTTGTGCCGACCCGCGAATCTTGACGTCCGGACCGTTGCTCTCATAATTGCGCGTGAGAGGGTTGGGGCCTTTTCGATTATTATTATTGCTGTTGTTGCTGCTGTTATTGTTATTCCGGCCGCGCATGCGCCTGTTCTGCTGTTGTGGCCTCATCAGATACTCTTCTTGGAAATGTTGCGGGTACCGGCGCAGCGGAACGCCATGCGTCCGACTGCCGCCGCTTTAGTCGTGACGGTCCGACGCACTTGCCGCGCCGCCGCCGTCTGCCGTCCTGTTTGCGTTTTCAAAACACTTTCCGGACGTTCCCCGAGCGAAGCGTGAGCATCGCATGCGCAAGAAGGCAGTATGTTTCTTCGGGAACCGAATCGATAACGGCACTGCCTGCTTCGTCTTGTCCGGTGGTTTGAACCTATCCGCATTGTATTGGATTGCCAAGCATTTTTTATCCCGCCGCAGCGCGCGCCATCAACAGGGCCCGGTCGAGACCGGCAAGGTCGCGCCCGACTTCGCAGAGCGCGAAGCCCTTCGCCGAAAAAATGCCGGCGACGGCGGCGCGCTGACCGGCGCCGATCTCCAGCGCGACATGGCCGCCTTCGGCGAGATGATTGCCGGCGCCGGCGGCGATGGTCCGGTAGGCGTCCAGGCCGTCCGCGCCGCCGTCGAGCGCGCGGTGCGGATCGAACAGCCGCACCTCCCTGTCCAGGCCGCCGATCTCGGCCGTCGGAATGTAGGGCGGGTTCGAGACGATGAGGTCGAACACGCCCTCGACGCCGTCGAACCAGTCGGACCGGATCGCCGTGAGTCGGTCGGCCAGCCCGAGCGCATGCGCATTCGCCGACGCGGTCGCGAGCGCGTCTGGCGCAATGTCGGTGACGGTGGCGCGAAGCGTCGCCACCTCGGACAGCAGCGCGAGCGCGATGGCGCCGGTGCCGGTGCCAAGGTCGAGCAGCCGGCAGGCGCCGGTTTCAGTGGCGATTCCGCGGGCCAGCGGAAGCACGAGATCGACCAGCGCCTCGGTGTCCGGCCGCGGCTCCAGCGTCGCCTCGGACAGCGCCAGCCGCAACCCGTAGAATTCGCGCGCGCCGAGGATGCGGTGCGGCGGCTCGCCGGCCGCGCGGCGGCGCATCGCGCGCCAGATGCGCTCGGCCATCGCCGGCTCGATCGGCCGACCGGGATCGGCGATCGAATCGCGCCGCGTCGTGGACGTCAGGGTTTCGACCAGCTGGCGCGAATCGTAACCCGGATCCTCGATGCCCTCGGCCTCCAGATACCGGGCCGTGTCGCGCAGCAGGGCGCCGAGCGTCGTCGCCCTGCCCGGTTCAGCGTCAGCCATTGACGCCGAAGTCGGCGAGCAGCTTCGACTGGTGGTCGGCGGTCAAAGCGTCGATCACCTCGCCGAGCTCGCCTTCCATGATGCGCTCCAGCTTGTAGAGCGTCAGGTTGATGCGGTGGTCGGTGAGACGGCCTTGCGGGAAATTGTAGGTGCGGATGCGTTCCGAGCGGTCGCCGGAGCCGACCTGCAGGCGGCGCGATTCGGAGCGCTCGTCATCGACCTTGGAACGCTGCAGGTCGTAGAGCCGGGCGCGCAGGATCTGCATCGCCTTGGCGCGGTTCTGGTGCTGCGACTTTTCCGCCTGCACCACCATGATGCCGGTCGGCAAATGCGTGATGCGGACGGCCGAATCGGTCGTGTTGACGTGCTGGCCGCCGGAACCCGACGCGCGCATCGTGTCGATGCGGATCTCGTCGGGCTTGATCTCGATGTCGACCTCCTCGGCCTCGGGCAGCACGGCGACCGTCGCGGCCGAGGTGTGGATGCGGCCACCGGCTTCCGTCTCCGGCACACGCTGCACGCGGTGCACGCCCGATTCGAATTTCAGCGCCGCGAACACGCCGCGCCCCGACACGGTCGCGATGATTTCCTTGAAGCCGCCCTTTTCGCCCTCGCTAACCGACGCGACCTCGATCTTCCAGCCGCGGCTGGCGGCATAGCGCTCGTACATGCGGAACAGGTCGCCGGCGAAGAGCGCCGCCTCGTCGCCGCCGGTACCGGCGCGGATTTCCAGAATGGCGTTGCGCTCGTCGGCGAGGTCGCGCGGCAGGAGCAGGATCTGGATTTCCTTTTCGAGCGTCGCGATGGTCGCGTCGAGCTCCTCGATCTCGGCTTCGGCGAGGTCGCGCATCTCGCTGTCGGTCGACGCATCGCCGAGCAGCGCCTGCAGGCCCGCGCGTTCGCCCTCGGCCTTGCGCAGCGCGCGGACCTTGCCGGCCATGTCCTGGATCTCGGCATATTCCGAGGAGAGCTTCACATAGGCTTCCGGATCGACGCCGGCCGCCATCTGCGCCTCGAGCATCTCGTAGCGCTTGACGACCTGGTCGAGGCGTTCGGTGGGTAAGGATGTCATGCGCGCGGATTAGCGGACATCGCGAGAAAGCTCAATGATGTCACACCCGGTCAAACGAGGACCGCCCGTACGGCCTCCAATACGGTCTGCACGTCGGCGCGAGTTGGCTCGGCCGTCAGATCGCCATGTACGACACGATTGCGCAGTTCGACCAAAGAACGCAGAGATCTGTCTGACTGCTCGGAAATAAGACCGTCCATCGCCAAGGTTTGCACGACAGTTCCCGGTGTCCGAGGCTGTTTGTGCAGATTGGGCCGGACGCTGTTGAGAGCCGCCTCTAGCAAGCTCCAGGCGAGCATGAAGGCGGCACGCAGATTGCCTTGCTCCATGAGCAGTTCGACGTCCTCCACCTGCTCAAGAACCGTCGGTCGGCTCAAGACAGGTAGTATGTGCGCGTCAATGGCCGCGTTTCCCATGTAGGCGACAGTCAGCTTCCAGTCAGGCCGCCCCTCGAATAGTTTCCCAATCCGTTGCAAGGACTGCTGATTTGCCGATGCACGTGATTTCAACTCAATGGCAATGTTCTCACCAGGGCGGCATGCGATTGCGTCTGGTAGATAACCCGCAAGGAATTCTGGCAGCTGAGTGCTTTGGGGGTGAACAATGAATGTGTACCCGCTTTCCTCGTAGTGAGAGCGCATACTCTCAAGGTAGGATGTTTCCGCTTCGTCGAACGGACGATTCATCGTCGCCAAGTTCATCAGCTCTGCCTCCAGGCAAGGTCGTCATCCAAGCATATGTACACGACAGGCGCGCCGGCTTCCAATGTCCTTGCCAGTATCTCACTGGGCTGTCGAAAGGACCAGCCAACATCAGGTTCAAATTTCTGAGCTAGCACGCGCTCGATCACGCGATCATTGGAGTAGGCAACACCCACCATCGCGTCCAGAATCGGCTTGACGATATTGTCTATATCTCCTTCCATCGGAGCAACAGGGAAGTAGTAAATAGTTGCCGACAGCGGCCGCTCATCGAGCCACGAAAGTTCCACAGTCGCCGCAATTCTTTCTCGTGCAATCT
>JAUYMV010000258.1 GCA_030698645.1 Mesorhizobium sp. | reverse complement strand
GTCGACGTCGTGATAATGCAGCCGTTCCTCGCGCGTCAGGCGCGGATCGAAATCCTCGGCATAGAGATCGCAGTCGTCGATCTCGTGCCCGCGCGCGGAAAGCCGCTCGAGGATCAGCCGGTGCAGCGCGGCATTGTAGCTGGTCTCGACGGGATGGGCGTGGAGGACGAGGACTTTCATGGTGCGCGATCATCGGAAGTGAGGAACGGTCGCATCCGCCAGCGCGGCGTCATCCTCGGGCTTGTCCCGAGGATCTGCCAACGCATGCGGGTCATGGGCGAACGGCCGAGCGGGGGCCGCCTATATCTGCCGAGATTGATGGATGCTCGGGACAAGCCCGAGCATGACGTCGAGGTGGGAGGGACGAGGACGTTCATCGAGGCCAATCAACGGAAGTGAGGAACGGTCGCCTCCGCCCGCGCGGCGTCATCCTCGGGCTTGTCCCGAGGATCTGCCGACGCATGCGGGTCATGAGCGACCGGCCGAGCGGGGGCCGCGCATACCCGCCGGCGTTGGTAGATGCTCGGGACAAGCCCGAGCATGACGGCGTTCTCGTCGGGCAAGACAACGAGAAAGTCGGGGCTATCGCCACGCCGACGCTCATGCCCCGGTCACCTGCAGGCCCTTGAACAGAAACACCTTGCCCGTTTTGTAGTCGTAGTCCGGGTTTTCCCAGGCGATCATCTTGCCGGGGTTGAGCAGGCCCTTCGGGTCCGCCTCGCGCTTGAAGGCAAGCTGCACCTCGTCGGTCTGCTTCATGCCGCCCTCCTCCAGCGTGTAGCGGTGCGCGTTGAAGATCGGGCAGCCGTTGTCCTCGTGCAGCCGCATGATCTCGTCGAGCCGTTCCTCGGTCGTGAAGCGGATCATCGGCAGGCCGAAGCAGGTGACGTTGCCGTCGAAGCGGACGAATTCGAGATGGCCGATCATCTCGTCGCCGATCAGACGGTGGATCTTTTCGACGCGCTCCATCTGGTGCGGGAACGGATAGAGCACCTGAAGATAGGTGATCGCCGGATCAATCCTGAGCGCGCGCAGCGTCGTGTGGTTCCACGACAGCTCGAAGTTCGGCGGCAGGCCCTTGGTGTCGGCCTCGGTCGCCTGGTTGAAGACCACCTCGCCGCCATGCCGGCGCGTGAAGGCCAGGAAGGCGTCGAGCGAGTGCGGCGCGACGGTGACGAGACAGATGCTCTGCCCCTCGCGCAGGAATTTCTGGTGCCGCTTGAAATAGGCGAACGGCGCGGGCGCCGCGATCGGCGAGATCAGCTTGGTGAGCAGGCCGTCCTGCAGGCCGACAGCGTTACCGTAGCGCGCCGCGTCCATGAAGGAGTCGAAGCCGACGATGACGTCGACCCAGTCATAGGCCGCCGTCAGCGGCATCTCGACCTCGGTGATGATGCCGTTGGTGCCATAGGCATGCGTCACCTTGTGCAGGTCCTCGCCGGTCAGTTCCAAGATGCGCGGCTCGGCCTCCATGGTGACGACGCGGAGCCGGATGATGTTGCCGAAATCGCGCAAGCCCCCCCATTTGATCGAGCCGACGCCGCCCGACCCGCCGGCGACGAACCCGCCGATGGTCGCCGTGTTGGCGGTCGAGGGATGCACGCGCAGTTCCTGGCCGGAATGCGCCCGCGTCGCCTTGTCGATATCGGAGATGATGGCGCCAGCGCCGCAGACGACGCGGCCGGGCGAAATCGCCGTGATCTCGTTCATGTCGGCGAGGCTGAGCACGACGCCGCCCGACAGCGGCATCGCCTGACCGTAATTGCCGGTGCCGGTGCCGCGCGGGGTGACCGGTATGCCGAGCCTGAAGCAGCTCCTCAGCACGCGGATCAGTTCGGCCTCGGTCTTCGGCGAGACGATGATGTCGCCCGTGACATGGTCGAGCTGCCGCTTCAGGACCGGGCTGTACCAGTAGAAGTCGCGGCTCTTCTGCTGCACGATCGCCGGGTTTTCCTCGATGCGGATGCCCGCGATGTCCGTCTTCAGTGCTGCGATGTCCATCATGCCTGTCCCATCAGATCGTCGAGTTCCGCATAGTCCGGTATCTGCCGCGCGATCGCCCTGCCCCCGCGCACCACGATGCGGTCGCTTTCCGGCCGCGACAGGAGTTCGGTCCAGCTTCGGCCCTTGAAGGCGACGAAATCGGCGGCGCATCCGACGGCCAATCTTCCGGCGTCGGGTAACCGCATGATGTCGGCAGGCGACGCGCCGACGGTGTCCGGCCAGGCCGCGACCGGGTGGTCGAAATGCAGGATGCGCGTCGCCATGCGGTAGACCTCCAGCATGTCGAGATCGCCATAGGCGTAGAACGGATCGCGTGTGTTGTCGGAGGCGACCGCGACCGGAATGCCCCGCGCCCGCATCTCGTGCAGCAGCGTCACGCCGCGCCAGCGCGGCGTCGTGCCGTCATGGCGGCGGTCCTGCAGATAGAGATTGCACATCGGCAGCGAAACGACGCCGATGCCCGCCCGCGCCACCTTGTCCAGCGTGTCGAGCACGGCCGCGTCCGGCTGGCGGGCGAGCGAGCAGCAATGGCCGACCAGTATTTTTCCCTCGAACTTGTGGCGCAGCGCCGCCTCGGCGATCTTGCGCAGCGACACCGCGTTGACGTCGTCCGTCTCGTCGGCGTGGAAGTCGAGGTCCAGTCCGCGCGCGATCGCTGCCTTGAACACCCTGTCGAGCAGGGGTTCGAGATCGGGCACCATGTAGGTGACGGTGCCGAGAATACCGCCCGCCGCAGCGACTCTGTCCGCCAGGCTCTCGAACCATGCGACATCCCGCGCGAGGTCGATGCCGAACAGGCACGCCGCCTGCAGATCGATGCGCCCCTTCCACCGCGCCCGCATGTCGACAAAAACGTCCCAGGAGATCGTCTCCTGCGGCGCAATCGAATCGAGATGGGTGCGGATCGCCTTGGTGCCGTGCGCATAGGCTGCGCGCAGCGAAAAATCCATCCGCCGCGCCACATCGCCCGCCGACCACCGCGCCGCCCGGTCCGCCCCGGACGCATTCAGCGCACCCATGAAGGATCCGTCGGGATTGGGGCTGCGCGGCCAGATATGGCCCTTGTCGAGATGCGTGTGGCAATCGACGAAGGCCGGCAGCACGATGCGCCCGCCGAGATCCACGATGCCCGGCAGCGGACTTGGAACATGCGGCGCGATGCCGACGATCCTGCCTTCGGCGACCGATATGTCGGCGCGCATGAAGCCGTCGGCGTCCGGGGCTGTGTCGAGGTTGTGGATGGTCGATGTGTGCAGGCTGGCGTTCGCCAGCGTGTAGGCGCCAGCGGCGGGGATGAGGGTCATGCGGGGACTCGGGTGGGCCAGGTCGCTCGAAGCAGGAAGAGGGGTGATGGGGCACGAAAAAGTGCGGTCGAGCCTGCGAGAAGCACCCCCTCACCGCCTCGCTCACGGCGGCTTCGCCGCCGGGCTCGGCACCTCTCCCCCTGCCCGGGGGAGAGGAACCCAAGCTGGAGAAGCGCCGCAGCTCCGGCGAGTGGCGTTTCCTCTCCCCCGGGCAGGGGGAGAGGTGGCCCGAAGGGCCGGTGAGGGGGTGCTGCTGCTCGGCTGAAGATTGCAGGTGGAGCGATAAACCCGAACTGCCGGTCAGAGAGTGAATTCGCCAGACCGATCATCCCCTACCGCTCCTGCTTCATGGCGCTCTCGTGCCAGCGGCGCAGCACCATATGCGAGATCCAGGACAGCACCAGGAAGATGACGATGCCGGTCAGCGAGATCAGGATCAACGCGGCAAAGAGGCGCGCGGTGCGCAGGCGATAGCCGGCCTCGATGATGCGCGAGGCGAGCCCGGAGGACTGGCCGGCCGAGCCCGCCACGAACTCCGCCACCACCGCGCCGATCAGCGCCAGGCCGCCGGCGATCTTCAGTCCGCCGAGAAAATAGGGCATCGCCGCCGGCAGCCGCAGGTAGCGCAGTTCCTGCCAGCGCGTCGCCCCGTTCAGCCGGAACAGGTCGCGCAGGTTTCGGTCGACCGAGTTGAGCCCGAGCGTCGTGTTCGACAGGATCGGGAAGAAGGCGACGATCCAGGCGCACAGCAGCAGCTTGGTCATCTGGTTGTCGACATAGATGTTGATCAGCGGGAAGATCGCCACGATCGGCGTCACCTGCAGCACGATGGCGAACGGGAAGAACGACATCTCGACCCATTTCGACTGCGCGAACAGCACCGCCAGCCCGACGCCGCCGACGACGGCGAGCAAGAGGCTGAGCCCGGTGATCCGGAGCGTGGTCATGAGCGACGAGAACAGCAGGACGCGGTCGTCGATCAGCGCCTGCAGCACGTCCTGCGGACGCGGCAGGATGTAGTGCGGGATCGCGTTCCAGACGACGATGCGATCCCAGGCGACGATCGCCGCGCACATGATGGCGATCGGAAAGGCCCATTTGCCGATGCGTTCGAGCTTGGCGGTGCGCAGGCGGCGCATCTCCTCCGCGTCGAGCGGCACCGGGGCGCTGTCGTCAATGGACGCCATCGAACGCTCCCGCCTTGGTCAGTGCTGGCGCCGTCATCGCGCCGGCGAGAACATCCGAGGTCTTGCGGCAGAGCGCGGCATATTCGGGCGAGGTGCGAAACGCCTCGTCGCGCGGATAGGGTGCATCGACCGCGACTTCGCCGAACACCCGGCCCGGCCGCGCCGCCATGACGACGATGCGGTTGGACAGGAAAACGCTTTCGAACACGCTGTGCGTCACGAAGATCACCGTGAATTGCTCGTCCTGCCAGAGCTCGAGCAGGTCGGCGTTGAGCGTGAAGCGCGTGATCTCGTCGAGCGCGGCGAAGGGTTCGTCCATCAGGAGCACGCGCGGCTTGGTGACGAGGCCGCGCGCGATCGAGACGCGCATCTTCATGCCGCCCGAGAGTTCGCGCGGCACGGCGTCCTCGAAGCCGGTGAGGTGCACGCGCTCCAGCATTTCGCTGACCGCGGGCGTGGCGTCCTTGCGCGAGACGCCCTTCAGCCGCAGCGGCAGCCAGACATTGTCGAAGACGTTCGCCCACGGCATCAGCGTCGGCTCCTGGAAGACGAAGCCGATGTCGGTCCGCGCCAGCGGCGGACCGCGCCAGTCGAGCAGCCCCGTCGTCGGCGACGACAGGCCGGCGACGATCCGGAGCGCCGTCGACTTGCCGCAGCCCGACGGCCCGAGCAGGCTCAGGAAATCGCCCTCGCGCAGCGTCAGGTCGACGCGCTCCAGCGCCGTCACGCCGTTCGAAAACCGCTTGCCGACGGCGCGCATGATGAGGAGCGGCGCGCCGCCGTGTCGTTCTGCTTCAGCCAAGGGACGGCCCGCCTCTCGTCGTCGGGGGCTGCGCCATCCTACTTCTTCAGGTCGAGGCCGACGCCCTTGTTGACGAACTGCAGCGTGTAGGACTTCTTGATGTCGATGCCGGGCGCCATCACCTTGGCGGCCACCATCTTGTCGTAGAAGCTCTGCATGCGTTCGTCGCTCATCGCGCCGATGCCGAGCTTCTCGGTGTCGCCCGAATCGACGATGCCGTACTCCTTCATCTTTTCGATCGAGAAGGCGATCTGTTCGGCCGTGATCTCGGGGTTGTCCTTCATGATCACGGCATTGGCGGCGGCATTGTCGCCGTAGAGATAATTGTACCAGCCCTTGGCCGACCCATCGACGAAGCACTGCACGACCTCCGGCCGCTTGTCGATCGTGTCCTGCATGGTCTCGATGGTCGTCGCATAGGTGTCGAAGCCGTAGTCGGCGAGCAGGAACAGGTTCGGCTTGAAGCCGCCCTCCTTCTCGACCGCGTAGGGTTCCGACGTGATGTAGCCCTGCTGTACCGACTTCTTGTTGGCGATGAACGGCGCCGGGTTGAACGTGTAGGGGATGCGCTTGGAGGCGTCATAGCCCATCTCGGAAATCATCCACTGGAAGTAGCTCTGGAAGCCTTCGTCGGCCAGGATGTACTGCTCGGCGTCCTTCAGGCTCTCCCAGGTGTCGAGGCCCTGGCCGGGATGGGTCATCAGCACCTGCGGCTCCTTCTGGAAGGACGCCGCCACGATGACCACCGGGATATTCTCCTGCACGGCGGAGAACGCCTGCAGCATGTTGCCGCCCATGTAGAAATCGATCTTGCCGGCGAGCATCAGCGGACGGCCGGAGACCTGCGGGCCGCCCATCGCGATGGTCACGTCGAGGCCGCAGGCGGCATAGGTGCCGTCGACGACGGCCTGGTAATAGCCGCCATGCTCTGCCTGGGCGAACCAGTTCGTCTGGAAGGTGACCTTTTCGGCGGCGAAAGCCTGCGACCCGGCCACTACGGCGAACGCGGCAACGCTCATCATCAGTTTCGTTCTCATCGACACCACCCCTTGTTCAGCCGGATCGCGGAACGCGCCGGCACTGGAAATCCAGAGGACCAAAATGCAAGTCGCATGCCAAGGCCCGGCAGCGACGCATGCGGTCGCGATTTCGGAAATCGCCGCGAGCAGGCCTGAACCTCTGGCGCTTCGCCGGGCAAATTGCCTAATTTTTCATCCCTTGTCCACGCGGGAGCGAATGCTCCACCGGATTCGAACTGCGCGCTTGTGGACGCGGGTGCGCCAGGCCTAATTTCAGGCAAACGGAGGTTCGAATGCTGCGCCACCTGAAACCTGAAACGATCCGGCCGCCTTTTGCGCGCTACAGCCACGGCGTCGAGGTGCCGGCGGGCAGCCGGCTGGTGCTGACGTCGGGCCAGTTGGGCATCGCCGCCGACCAGTCGGTGCCCGACGACGCGGGCGCGCAGGCCGAACTCTGCTTTTCGAACATCGCGGCGATTCTGGCCGAGGGCGGCATGACGCTCGACAATATCGTCAGGATCAACGCCTATGTCACGGACCGGGCGCATATGCGGCCCTATATGGATGTGCGCGACCGGCTCTTCGCCGATCCCGCGCCGGCCTCGACGCTGATGATCGTCTCGGGCTTCACGCGCGAGGAGTTCAAGGTCGAGATCGAGGTCCTGGCGGCCGGTTGACAGCCTCTCCGGGAGGCTGCAAAGCCTCCGCCAAGCATCTGAAAAGGGACGACAAATGGCGCGACGCGTGTGGTGGGGCGATTTCCCGACGACGGAATACGAGACGATCGACGCGGAGGCCACCATCGCCATCCTCCCGGTCGCCGCCATCGAGCAGCACGGACCGCATCTGCCGGTCTCGACCGACAGTTCGATCATGCAGGGCATGCTGGAGACGGTGATCGACCGGCTTCCGGCGGCGCTCGACGTGCGCATCCTGCCGATCCAGTCGGTCGGCAAGTCGAACGAGCACCTGCATGCGCCGGGCACGCTGACGCTGCCCGCCACCACCCTGATCGAGGCATGGACCGAACTCGGCGCCTCGGTCGCGCGCGCCGGCATCCGCAAGCTGGTGATCGTCAATTCGCATGGCGGCAACGAGGAGATCATGGGCATCGTCAGCCGCGAGCTGCGCGTCCGCTTCCGGATGCTGGCGGTCAAGACGAGCTGGATGCGCTTCGGCCGGCCGGATGGGCTCTACTCCGACAGCGAGGCGCGCTACGGCATCCATGGCGGCGACGTCGAGACCTCGCTGATGCTGCATTTCCGGCCGGACCTGGTCGACATGCGCAAGGCGCGGAACTTCGAGTCCGCCGTCGAGAAGGCCGAGCAGACCTTCGACCTGCTCCGCCACACCGGCACGCACGCCTTCGCCTGGATGGCCGGCGACCTCAATCCGCACGGCGTCGTCGGCGAGGCCGCCGAAGCCACCGCCGAGAAGGGCC
>JAUYMV010000244.1 GCA_030698645.1 Mesorhizobium sp. | reverse complement strand
GCCGACGCCCGCCGAGGGCTTTTCCGTCAGCGAGTTCGCGCGCGGCCTCGACCATCCGCGCATGCTGCATGTCCTGCCGAATGGCGACGTGCTCGTCGCCGAGACGAACCGGTCCGCCAAGGAGGATGCCGGTTTCAGCATTCGCGGCTTCGTCGAGGGGCTGATCACGGGCCGCGCGGGCGCAAATGCGCCGAGCGCCAACCGGATATCGCTGCTGCGCGACGCCGACGGGGACGGCGTCGCGGAACTGAAGACGCCGTTTCTCGAGGGGCTGAACTCGCCGTTCGGAATGGCGCTGGTCGGTTCGACGCTCTACGTCGCCAATACGGACGCGGTGGTAGCGTTTCCCTATGTCGCGGGCGAGACCAGCATCACGGCGGCGGGGGTGAAACTCGCCGACCTGCCGGCCGGACCGATCAACCACCACTGGACCAAGGACCTGGTGGCGGATCCGGACGGCAAGTTCCTCTACGCCAGCGTCGGGTCGAACAGCAATGTCGCCGAGAACGGCATGGCGGCGGAGGAGAACCGCGCGGCGGTGCTGGAGATCGACATCGCCACGGGCGCGACGCGGGTGTTCGCCTCCGGCCTGCGCAACGCCAACGGGCTGACCTTCAACCCGGCCTCGGGCGAGTTGTGGGCCGTCGTCAACGAACGCGACGAGATCGGCAGCGACCTCGTGCCGGACTACATGACCTCCATCCAGGACGGCGGCTTCTACGGCTGGCCCTATTCCTATTTCGGCCAGCATGTCGACACGCGCGTCGAGCCGCAGAAGCCGGAGCTGGTCGTCCGGGCGATCGCGCCCGACTATGCGCTCGGCGCGCATACCGGCTCGCTCGGTCTCGCCTTCAACACCGGCACGCTGTTTTCAGCCGATTATGCGGATGGCGCCTTCATCGGCCAGCACGGCTCTTGGAACCGCAAGCCGCGCAGCGGATACAAGGTTATCTTCGTGCCGTTCCGGGATGGCATGCCATCCGGGCCGCCGCGCGACGTGCTGACCGACTTCGTCAACGGCCAGGACGAGGCGCAGGGCCGGCCGGTCGGGGTGGCGATCGACCGAAACGGCGGACTGCTGGTGGCCGACGATGTCGGCAACAAGGTCTGGCGCGTGACGCGGACATCGGCCGACGAGGCGCAGTAGGATTCTCAACGGCGGCGGCGCGCGTGGCGCCGCCATTCAAGCCTTGAGCTTGGCCGGGAAACCCTCGGCGCGAAGGTCGGTGCCAGTGGCGTCCTCGAGCAGCTTGACGATCTGCGTCGACCAGGCGTCGCCGCCATAGGCGGCCTTGCCGCGCTGGAAGATCTCCTGGACGTGGGCCGCGATTTCGAGCGGCGCGCCGAACTGCTCGCCCATGGTCGTGGCGAAGCCCAGATCCTTCAGCGCCAGGTCCATCGTGAAGCCGATGTCGTAGCTGCCGTTCAGGACCAACTGGCTCTCGGTCTCGTGGACAAAACTGTTGCCGGAGGAGGCGACGATGGCGTGGTAGGCCTGGGCGAGATCGATGCCGCCGCGCCTTGCCAGCATCAGCGCCTCGCCGGCGGCGACGAGGTGGATGAAGGCCAGCATGTTGGTGATGACCTTTATCACCGCGGCCGAGCCGATCGGGCCCATCAGGAAGGATTTCGCGCACATCGCCTCGATGGCCGCGCGGTGCGTCTCGTAGAGCGCCTCGTCGCCGCCGACGAGCGCGGTGATCTGGCCGGTCTCGGCGAGGTGCACGCCGCCGGTGACCGGGCATTCGAGCGTGCGAATGCCGGCGGCTTCGGCGATGGCCGCCAGGCGCACGATCTCGTCGCGGCCGTTGGTCGACATCTCGATCCACGTGCCGCCTCTGGGCAAGCCTTCGAGGAGGCCGCCGGGGCCGGACAGGACCGCCTCGCTGACGGCCGGCGAGGGCAAGCAGGTGACGGCGTTGCCGGCGCGCGCGGCGGCCTCGGCAGGCGATGCGGCGGCGGTGGCGCCCTTGGCGACGAGGCGGGCGACGGCGGCGGGGTCGCGGTCGTAGACGGTGACGTCGAAGCCGGCCTGGATCAGGCGCGCGGCGAGGTGGGAGCCGAGATGGCCGAGGCCGATGAAGGCGTAGGAGGGGTTGGTCATTCGAGTGGAGTTCCTGCGATGGTTTTATGCGTTCCATGATGATGTCGGGCTGTGGCTGCTCATGCTGTTCGTTGCCGCTCCTGCCCTTCGCTTACGCTCCCTGCCCGTCGGGCGTTCAACTCCTTCGAAAGCTCCACTGGAGCTTTCGATCCGCCCAAGGCGGCCCGGAGTTTCACCGTTCGTCGCTGAGAAAGCCAAATCGTTGGCTTTCTCTTGGCCCGGCGGCCGACCGCTCCTGCCCTTCGCTTGGGCTCCGGGCGTTCGTCGCTAAGATCGACAAATCGTTGTCGATCTTTCGGCCTGCGGCCGACCGCTCCTCACCCCCCTCACCGCCTCGCTACGCTCGGCACCTCTCCCCCATTTCATGGGGGAGAGGATAGACGCTACGGCATCAGCGGGGTCTGCATCATCTGCAGGTGCAACTCCTTGCCAGCCCAGGGATGCGCGTCGCAGACGGCTTCGTTGAGTTCGACGCCGAGGCCCGGCTCCTTCGACGGGATGACGTCGCCGTCCTGCCACTCGATCTTCTTCTTCAGGAGCTTTTCGTGGAAGCCGCCCCACTGCTTCAGCGATTCGAGGATCAAGAAGTTCGGCAGGGTGACCGCCAGTTGGATGTTGGCGGCGCCGACGATCGGGCCGCAGTAGCAGTGCGGCGCGACCTGGATGTGGTAGGCCTCGGCCATGGCGGCGATCTTCTTGGTCTCGAGAATGCCGCCGGAGCGGCCGAGATCGGGCTGCAGGATGGTGGCGGCGCGGTTCTCGATGATTCGGGCGAACTCGAATTTCGTCGTCAGCCGCTCGCCGGTGGCGATCGGGATCGAGGTGCCGCGGGCGACCTGGGCCATGACTTCGGGCATGTCGGGCGGAACCGGCTCCTCGAACCAGAGCGGATCGTAGGGTTCGATGGCGCGCGCCATGCGCAGCGCGCCCGAGGCGGTGAACTGGCCATGCGTGCCGAAAAGGATGTCGGCGCGCGTTCCGACCGCCTCGCGGATGGCCTTGACCATGCGGGCCGAGAGGTCGATGTCGGCCAGGCGCGGCTGGTGGCCGTCGAAGGCGGTGTAGGGGCCGGCCGGGTCGAGCTTTACCGCGGTGAACCCCTGCTCGACATATTCGAGCGCGCAGGCGGCCGCGAGATCGGGGTCGTTGTAGACGTTCTTGTCGCCCGCCTCGTCGACATAGACGCTGCCTTCATGCGGGTAGAGATAGGTGTAGGTGCGCAGCGTCTCGTGCACCTGGCCGCCGAGCAGCTTGTAGACCGGCTTGTTCGCCTCCTTGCCGATGATGTCCCAGCAGGCCATCTCCAGCGCCGAGAAGCAGCCCATGCCGGAAACGTCGGGGCGCTGGGTGAAGCCCGACGAATAGGCGCGGCGGAAGAACAGTTCGATGTCGTGCGGATCCTGCCCGATCAGATAGCGCTCGGCCATGTCCTCGATCATCCGCGCCGTGACGTGGCCGGAGAAGGTCGCGTTGTAGGCCTCGCCATAGCCGACCACGCCGCCATCGGTGGTGAGCTTGACGAAGATGAAATAGCGCCCGCCGATGCCGGGCGGCGGGTTGCCGACAACCCAGGTTTTTACGTCGGTGATTTTCATGGGTGGGGTCTCCGTCTCGAACTAGGGTTTGTGACGATAGAAATTGCTTTCTTGCCAAGCTTGCGCCGAAGGCGGGTCATGCTCGCCGCTGCGCGGCCCTCCGCTTGCGCTCCGGGCGTTCGTCGCTGAGAAAGCCAAATCGTTGGCTTTCCCTCGGCCTGCGGCCGACCGCTCCTCACCCCCCTCACCGGTTTGCTTCGCAAACCACCTCTCCCCCACTGCGTGGGGGCGAGGAATCGCGAATCGCCGGAGCTGCGTTTCCTCTCCCTCACGAAGTGGGGGAGAGGTGCCGAGCGAAGCGAGGCGGTGAGGGGGCATGGCGCTATCGCTTGGGGTTTGCGAGGACGAAGCGAAGGTCGGGAGCAATCACATCTTCCGCGAGCCGGCCGTCGAGCGCGGCCATGATGGTTTCGCAGACCGATGTCATCTGCTTCAGAACGTCGACATTCCAGAAGCGGATGATCGAGAAGCCGGCAGCGCGCATGAATGCGTCGCGTTGCCTGTCGCGCTCGTTTTCGGCGTGCTGGCTGCCGTCGATTTCGACGACAAGTCCTTTTTCGCGGCATGCGAAATCGGCGAAGTAGGGGCCGATCGGGAATTGGCGGACGAATTTGTGTCCGCCGAGCTGGCGGTTTTTCAATTCGTTCCAGAGCATGGCTTCGGCGATGTTGCCGCCGCGGCGGAGTGCGCGTGCGCGGGGCGTGGCGCCGGGTTTGCGGCGACTGCGGCTCTGTTCGGTCATGCCCGGCCCTCCGCTTGCGCTCCCTGCCCTTCGGGCGTTCAACTCCTTCGAAAGCTCCACTGGAGCTTTCGATCCGCCGAAGGCGACCGGAGTTTCACCGTTCGTCGCTGGGAAAGCCAAATCGTTGGCTTTCCCTCGGCCTGCGGCCGACCGCTCCTGCCCTTCGCTTGCGCTCCGGGCGTTCGTCGCTGGGAAAGCCAAATCGTTGGCTTTCCCTCGGCCTGCGGCCGACCGCTCCTGCCCTTCGCTTGCGCTCCGGGCGTTCGTC
>JAUYMV010000242.1 GCA_030698645.1 Mesorhizobium sp. | reverse complement strand
CCGCTCGACGGCTTCGTGCAGCGCCCAGCCGAGCGCTGCCATCGCGACGAACAGACCGGCCTTCTCCGCCACCGTGATCTCGCGAAACACCGCATAGCGGTAGAACACGACGACCGGCCAGTGCACCAGATAGAGCGAGTAGGACGTGCGTCCAAGCAGGCTTGCCAACCTGTTGTCCAGCACCGCGCCGGAGATGCGCCCCGCGCCGGCGTGGATGATCGCGGCCGTCGCCAGGCTCGCGACGATTTCGCCGGCCAGCCAGGGCGCGCCGGCGAGGAACAGGAAGCAGCCGCCGAGCGCCGCGAGGCCTGCGACCGTCACGGCCTCCCGTGCCATCGCGGACGCCTTGAAGCGGCGCTCCGAAAACACGACAAGGCCGCCGATCGCCAGCTCGAAGATGCGAAACGGCATCCAGTAGAAGACGGCATCCTTGTCGGCCGGCAGCATCCAGAGCGCGGCGGCCAGGCTGGCGGCAAACAGCACCGCGACGGTCCAGGCGACGGCGCCGGACCCGCGCCATCTGAAGGCGGCCCAAAGGACCAGCGGCCAGACAAGATAGAACTGTTCCTCGACGCCGAGCGACCAGGTGTGCAGCAGCGGCTTTGTCACCGCATCGGCCGAAAAATAGCCCGCCTCGAAATAGAAGAAGACGTTCGACACCCAGACGAGCGCGGCGGCCGCCGATTTGCCGAGCAGCTCGAAATGGCCGGGCGGAAACAGCCACGCGCCGGCCAGCATCGTCGCAAGCACCGTCACCGCCAGCGCCGGAAACAGCCGCCGGAACCGCTTCCACCAGAACCGGCCGAAGGCAAACCGGCCGGCTTCCATCTCGCGCACGATGCTGCCGGTGATCAGGTAGCCCGAGATGACGAAGAAGACATCGACGCCCAGGAAGCCGCCGGCGAAGCGGTCGATCCCCAGGTGAAACAGCACGACAGCAACGACCGCGACCGCGCGAAGCCCGTTTATGTCGCTTCGAAAGTCTAGACGAGTAGCCATGCTATCCCGTCCGTGGATGCTGATCGGCCGAAATGTTCCAAAGGCAATCAGGACAGTAGCGGCATGAGAGCCAAAGCACGACCGCGATTGTCGTTGCGAGTCGCAGACACATCAGCGCCGCACCTCGGTGAACGATGCGGTTGCATCGTCATATTGCCATGCGGTGTCGTTGGCGGCGGGATCCGCCAGCCAGAGTTCCTTGGTGGCGTAGTAGCCCATTTCGCGGGCCTCGCCGCCATAGACCTTGAAGAACTGGCCGCGCAACGTCGCCCAGCTGTTTTGCGCGCCGATGGTGTCGACGCGGCCGGGCGGAAGGCTCGGCGCCAGCTTGGCGAGTGCGCCCGTCATGCGCGTCAGGTTGACGAGATACATCGTCCGGTAGTCGCGCGAGATCACGAGGTCCGCCGCGAAATAGGCGGCGAAACAGACGGCGATCATGGCCCATACGAGTGGGCGTCTTTGTACGACGGCTTCGCCGTAGACCCATGCGAGGATCAGGAACAGGATGCCCGACTGCAGGAACAGCCACCGGGGCTGAAACGGGACCGTCATCAGCGGCGGAACCAGCATGAGCCCCGCGAGCGGAACCAGCAACAGCACCCAGACGCGCTTGTGCTGACTGTGCGACCGCCAGGACATCGCGACCGAGGCTGTCACGGCCAGAAAGCCGAGGATGAACACGAGAGAAAACCAGAGCGCCGGATCGCGCACGGAATTGACCACGTGCCCCACCCAGAACGGATGGCCGGAATTGATCCCGAACAGCGAAGGAATACCCTCGCGGATATTCTGGGCGATGAGTGCGAAATCGATGCCGAGGGCCTTTCCGCCCGTGCCAACGAGCGTCCCGCGTCCGACGAAGAACATCTTGTAGCCGATATTCAGGGCAACCGGCAGAAGCACTGCCAGGGCAAGCGCGCCGCGCCGAACGATGCCAAGCTGTCCCAGCCGTGGCGCCAGGAAGATGACCGCGACGGTCCACGGCGCCGCCGCGATGTAGCGCTCGTGCGAGAACATCGCCAGGGCGCACAGAAGAACGACGAGCATCGCCGTGGCAACCGGATGCGGAACATCCGCCGCCTCGTCGTAGAGCCGAAGCGACACCTTCATGGCCAGGAGGAAAAAGAACAGCGCAACCGACTCGACAAGACCGATCAGGATCAGGTCGAAATAGGCGAAACGGACGGTGGCGAAGAGAAGCGCCGCGGCAAGCGCCACGAGCACCCGGCGGCCCGACAATTCCAGGGCGATCTGGTAGAAGACGAAGGCGCACGCGACATGGATCGCGTAGCAGACCGCAATGTGGAGCTGATACTCGTCGTTGAACGCTTTGAACATGGCCCAATAGAGGACGTGAACGACCGGGCGATGTTTTTGCGCCCAATGATCGAACACGGCCCGTTCCAGCGTCGAGAGTGGCCCGTCAACAAACTTCAGATAGGCATTCAGATCGTCGCCGAAGAACGCCGTCGGCGTCCACGCCCAGAACTTGATGAGCGAGGCGGCAAGAAGCATCAGGCAGATCGCCGCCGGCGAGGTCAGAACCTGTAGGGTCGATCGTTGGGTCATCGCGGATCTCCGGCAACGGCCATTGCCTGAAAACCCATGGCGTGTCGAGACGTTGCCGCCCGCGGCCGCGATCGATCGCGAGCGCGCGGCCCCCGCAGCCGACTGACCCTATTGCGGAGCGGAGCCATCGGACATTGAACGGCGCGTCCGCGTCCAAGGACGCTTGCCCTCGACGGACGCAGCGCGAGAAAGCGACCGCGACCGTCTGCCGCCACGGCGTCAGGACGCCGGCGCGCGCACCGAGGCGGTCTTTTCCATGGCGATCTTGACCTTGTCGTCGCGGCCATAGACGTCGTCGTAGTACTGCACGATGCCGGCCTTGTCCGGCCACGCCGTGAAATAGGCGACGTAGACCGGAATCTTCACCGGCACCATTTCCGAGGAATGCCCCTGCCCGAGTTTGGTCACGACATGCTGGACGCTTGACCCGAGCACGGCCGCGGCCATCTCGCGCGGCTGCTGCAGCCGCACGCAGCCATGGCTGAAGGCGCGCATGTCCTTCTGGAACAGGCTCTTGGACGGCGTGTCGTGCATGTAGATCGCATGTTTATTGGGAAACAGGATCTTCAGCTCGCCGAGCGCATTGGCCTCGCTCGGGGTCTGGCGCACATTGTAGGGAACCTTCGAGCCATAGGCGCCCCAGTTGACTTCCGACGACGACACCCGGCGTCCCTTGGCGTCGGTGACCTCGTAGCCGGCGCGGTCGAGATAGCCTGGGTCGTTGCGCAGCCGGGGCAGCATTTCGTTGACGATGATCGACTGCGGCACGCCCCAATAGGGGTTGTAGTCGATCTGCTCGATCTCGTCGTGGAAGAAGCTCGTCTGGTTGGACGGCTTGCCGACCACGGCGCGCATCGACAGCTTCTCCACGCCGCCCTCGTAATAGGTGGCGGTGAAGGCCGGCTGGTTGATGAACACGCGGCGCGGGCCGAGATCGGATGGATGCCAGCGCAATTGCTCGAGCGCCACGATCACCTTGCCGAGCCGATCGGCCTTGGAGACGCCGGCCAGCGCCTGCACGGTGCGCGGCCCGATGACGCCGTCGCCCTTCAATCCATGCGCCACCTGCGCCGCCTTGATCAGCGGTACGATCTCGGGCGAATACACGTCCTTGCCGCGCGACAGGGCGATCAGCACGGCATGTTCCGTGGCGAAGTCCGCGTCCGCCTTGCGCTCGATGAGCGCGATCAGCTTGGGCAGTTCCGGGCTCGTTTCGCCGGGCTTCAGCAGCAGTTTGGGATCGACGATGATGTCGTTTTCGGCGGATGCCCGAAGCGCTTCGAGTTCGACGCGCAACGCCTGGTATTCCGGTCCCTGCGGATGCAGCGATTCCAGATAGACGGTGGTGTCGAAGGTGCGGGCGAGCGTGCCGAGCACTGTCGCGAGGTCGAACGTCTTGGGTGCGAAATCATGGTAGCCGGACAGCCGGTTCGGATCGATCATGCCGCGCTTGGCGTCGCGCGCATAGCGCAGGACTCGCGCCGAGAGCGTCAGTTCGAATGCCGCCAGTTCCTTCTGGCGAGCCACCATGTCGTCCATCGAGAAGGCGGCCAGCGGCACGCTGACGGAATATTCCGCGGGATCGAGACCGTAGCTCGCGGCGTTGCCCAGTACGCGCAGCGCCTGCTCGGCGCGACCGTTGACATGGAACCCGGACACCCAGACGAATTCCGGATGCGCCGCATAATGCTTGGCGATCGCGTCGGCGACATCCTTTTCGGCCGACAGGTCGAACCCGTCGAGGGTCTTCATGGCCTCGCCGAAGCCAAGACCGGAAAGTCCGAGGCCGGGCATGGCCGGTCCTGGCGCCGCCGCGTCGACGACAATTGCCTGCTGCGGCACACGGACGGCGACCAGGGCGTCGACCTTGTAGGTGTAGTAGGATGGCGCCGATATCTTGGCGATTGGCTTGTTCGGGGCCGGTGGCGGCGGCGGCGGAAAATCGCGTTGCCGGCGGACGCCTCCGCCGAAGAGCAGGTCGAACAGGTTCTGCGCCTGGGCCGGCGGCGTCCCGAGCGAAAGCAGGATGGCGAGTGCGCCAACAGGCAGCGCATACCGTCTCGAAAAAACCGTCTTGGCCAAATCCCGGATCCCCTTTTCCGCGGCGGCGGGCATCGCCCGAATTCCGCCCGACACCACCCACGCCCGTCCCCATTTCAGCGGATCGCGTGGCGCTTGTATGGCGGCACTATAGTGATTCAGGCTTCGTTGGCGAAGCGTTTTAGTCGGCTGTCGGCCTGGTCAATGAAACGTGAACGCTCCGATCAGGCAAGGCTTGGCGCCGGACTGCGGTCGCGGCCGCGGAACCACGCCGCGACGGCGATGCCGCTGACCAGATGCCATACGCCCCACCAGGCGGCGATGATCGCCATGCCTCCGAGCCCGTTGAAGAAGTTGAAGATCAGGACCAGGCCGAAGCCGGTGTTCTGCATCCCGGCCTCGATGGCGATCGACCTGCGGTCGGGCTCGTCCAGCCTTGCTGCCCAGGCCAGCCCGTAGCCGCCGGCAAGCCCGACCGCGTTGTGCAGCAGGACCACGAAGAAGACGGCGCCGACATAGGAGACGAAGTAGTGCCAGTTGGCGGCGAGCGCGGCTGCGATGAACAGCGCGAACACCGCCAGCGAGACGATCTGCATCGGCCGGCGCAGCCGCGCGGCCAGCGCCGGAGCGCGTGCCCGCACCAGCATGCCGAGCGCGAGCGGGACGGCCAGCATGACCGCGACCGCCATCGCCATCTGCCAGGGATCGACGGCAATGTCGCGCAGCAGCCCGGCGGCCGGTTCGTAGAGGCGTCCATAGAAGGTGATGTTGACCGGCGTCATGACGATCGCGATGAGCGTGGTCATTGCCGACAGGCTGACCGACAAGGCGACATTGCCGTTGGCCCGCGCGGCGACGAAGTTGGAAATGTTGCCGCCCGGACAAGCCGCGACCAGTATCATGCCGAGCGCGATGCTCGGCTGCGGCTGCAAAATGAGGATCAGCAGGTAGGTCGCCGCCGGCATGTAGATGAACTGAGCGAGAAACCCGACGAAGAAGGCCCGCTTCGCGTGGAGCAGCCGCGTAAAGTCGACTATGGTGAGATCCAGCGCCACCCCAAACATCACGACTGCGAGAATGGCGTTCAGGATCGCCAGGCTCGCCGGATTGAAATTCAGCGCAACCTCATCGAGCGGCAGCATCGGCTTTCGTCTCCCCCCCAATCCCCGGCCGCGTTCTAGCAGGCCGGAGGCCCGACGGGAACAGGACCGCGGATACAAAGCGGCCGCCCGGCTTGCGCCGGGCGGCCTTGGCTTCCGGTGGACGGCTCAGCAACTAGCGCCCAACACGGTCGCCATCCGGAATGCTTTCGGCGCAGCTTTGCCATTGTGGAATGCGATCGGGTTGCTGGTCCTGGCGGTCCGGACGGCGCTTTGCGCGTCGCGACGGACGCAAGACGTCGTCACCCTGTTGCTGCCGATTGCCGTCGCGCCCATCGCCGTATCCGGCAACCTGCTGTTGCGTGCGGTCGTTCTCCATGAGGCTACTCCCAAGCTTCGAGGGACAGGCGCTGAGCATGACGTTAACGGGGTGTTGAGCGAAAGGTTTCAGGCACTTGCGCATTGCGCTGAGCCTTCGGCCTGTGCGCTAACCTTTACGTTACCAGTCGTCGCGCATGTTGACAGGCGCGCGCGAACACGGATGATCCTGTCGGCGAACAAGGCGGGAGGCGGACATGGTATCGAGACTGTTGGCGGCAATTGTTCTGGCGGCGGCGTTCTGCACGTCCGCGGCGCGCGCCGAAACCAACTGGGCCTACGACCCGGTCAACAAGCAGCTCACCACACGCGACAATCTGAACCGCAGCTCGCCGCGATACTACCGCTCCGACAAGTCGCCGATCCCGCGCGAGACGGTGCGTTTCGATGGCGCGCATGGCGCCGGCACCATCATCGTGAACACCACCGAGCGGCGGCTCTACTACACGCTCGGAAATGGCAAGGCGATCAGATATGGCGTCGGCGTCGGACGTGACGGATTCACCTGGTCGGGCACTCACAGCGTGACGCGCAAGGCGGAGTGGCCGGGCTGGACGCCGCCGGCGACGATGATCCGGCGCGAGGCCGCGAAGGGCCGCATACTGCCGGCCTACATGCCCGGTGGTCCGAACAATCCGCTTGGCGCACGCGCACTCTATATCGGCTCGACGATTTACCGAATCCACGGCACCAACCAGCCTTGGACGATCGGCCAGGCGATGTCGTCGGGATGCATCCGCATGGCCAACGAGGACGTCCAGCATCTCTACGAACAGGCCGGCGTCGGCACCAAGGTGGTGGTTGTCCGCTGATCGCCCGGCCGCTGCGCATCCATCCCGGGTGGCGGTCAGCCTTTCTGGCGAACTGGACGAGTCCTTGCCGGAACGTCGACCGCTTCGTCGCGCAGCGCGAAATCCACTGCCTGCACGACGACGGAGGGATCGCCGAGAACGCGGCGGTGGCCAAGCCCATTGACCCATGCGAGCCGCACATGGTCGCCGGCGCGGGCAAAACCGAGCGCGTGCTCGGTGGAAACCTCCTTGTCGTCCGCGGCATGCAGCACGAGCGTTTCGATCGGCGTCTCGGCAAGCTGGATCTGGCCGACGAAGCTCTCCAGCGGATGTCCGGCGACGCGTTCGACATGCGAAGCGATGGCCATCTGCGTGCGCGGGCCGAGATTGAGGAAGCGGCCAAAATCCTCGAACATCATGGGCATGGAACTCGGCGCCGCAATCAGCACCAGACGCTGCGTGCGAACCGGATCGACGCCTCGCACCGAGCCGACGCCGGCATTGACCGCAACCGCCCCACCGAACGAGTGGCCGACGATCGCCTCGAAGGGCCCGAACCAATCATCGGCGGCGCGCGCCGACGCGACCGCATTTGCCATGTTGAGCCGGCGGCCGGTCGACCGGCCGTGTCCCGGCAGATCGAGCGCGATGACACGTGCGCCTGCGTTACGAAAACCGTCGACGATCGCGCGCATGTGCTCGGTGCGCGAGCGCCAGCCATGGATGACAAGCACCGTGCGCGACCAGCGGCCGGATGCCGGGCGGAACTCGTGGGCGGCAATGCAGTTGGGGCCGACAGTGAGGCGATGGTGGCGCGCCTCGTCCATGAAACCCGCGGCGCTCTCGAGCACGCGCGATTCGGCCTTCGAGGGCGCCGCCGGATTGGCGGTTCGGCAAAACAGCTCAAATGCTATACGGCCAGCGAGTCTTGGCGCGATCGGATCCATCGTCCGGAACGTGCCGCGGATGACGTTCAGCCTCAATGATGTCATAGTGACACTCCAGAAGAATGGTTCAACCATGAACAGTATCGTTCAAGCATGAACAAAAAGCAAGACCTCCCGTGGGACAATCCGCGCTTCAAGAACTGGATCGCCGTGGTCCAGGCCGAGAAGGCGATCGTGCGCGCGCTGACCAAGGCGCTGCAGCCGTTCGACCTCAAGATCGGCCAGCTCGATGTGCTGATGAATCTCTACCGCCACCCCGGCATGTCGCAGCACGACGTGGCGCGAAAGCTGCTCGTCGGACGCTCCAACATCACGATGCTGCTGCCGCAACTCGAGAGACAGGGCCTGCTGCGGCGCGAGGGCGACGCCAAGGACAAGCGGGTACTGCGTCTCTATTTGACCGAGGACGGCGAGGATGTGCTTCTCAAGGCGCTGAAGGTCTACACGGAACTGATCGACACGGTGATGGCGAACAGTTCGCCGGCGCAATGCGATGCGCTGGGCGACCAGATGCGCCGCATCTCGGAGATGCTGAAGGAGGCGTGAGCCACCGGCTCACCACATCGAGGTCTTCGCGCGCTCCGGCCATTCCGCATCGTAGCGCTTTCCGTCGATCGCGTGCCGGCTGGTGACGGCCAGCATCTGTCCAGGCGTCGGCAGCGATCCTGGATCGGCGTGTTTCTCCGAATTCCAGAGATCGGCGCGGTGGATCGCGCGGGCGCACTGGAAGTAGACCGCCTCGACCGCGATCACCGTCACCGAACGCGCCGGCTTGCCTTCCATCGCGAAGGATTGGCACAGATCCGCTTCGATCGAAATCTGCGCGCGTCCATTGACGCGCAGCGTCGTCCCGGAACCCGGCACAAGAAACAGCAGCCCGACGCGCGGATCGCGTAGAATGTTTTTCAGGCTGTCGGCGCGGTTGTTGCCGCGTCGGTCCGGCATCAGCAGGGTTCGCTCGTCCTTGAGGCGCACGAAGCCGGCCAGATCGCCGCGCGGCGAGCAGTCGAGACCTTCCGGTCCCGACGTCGCCAGTGCCACGAAGGGCGAGGCCGCGATGAAAGCCGCATATTCGGGAATGATGTGGTCGAGTTCCTTGACCAGCGAAGTCTCGCCGGGCAGGCCGTAGAGCGCCTCGAGTTGCTCGATTGACGTGATGCTGCTCAAGGAATGTCCCTCGCTTTCCCGATGCTCATTGGGCACGTCGATGACATCTCTGCGACAGGGTGGAGGAAAACGGCCCGTTTCAATC
>JAUYMV010000236.1 GCA_030698645.1 Mesorhizobium sp. | reverse complement strand
GCGCCGAGCGGCACCGTCGCGCCGATGAACGAACCGATCGGCATCACATGCGCCGCACTCACCGGCTCGAGGTCCTCGCCATAGGCATTGACCGCGATCAGGCATTTGTCGGCGGTGATCGTGCCCGTCGGCGTCGAGACGCGGACCTTGCCGCCGGAGGAGGTGATGCCAGTCGATTTCGTGTTCTCGAACAGTTTCGCGCCGGCTTCCGCCGCCACCCGAGCGGTGCCGATGACCAGCTTCATCGGGTGGATGTGGCCTGTGCCCATGTCGCGCGTGCCGCCGAAATAGCGCGTCGATCCGAGCCGTTCGGCAGTCTCCCGCGCGTCCATGAAGGTCAGGTGCGGGTAGCCGGCGCGCTCGCGCATGTAGTCGGCATATTTCCGGTAGTCGTCGACATAGCGCGCCTTGTGCGCGACCGACATCTGTCCCGGCATGTATTCGATATCGATGCCGTTGACGGCGGCGAATTCGAGCAGATGCGACTTCGCCTCCTCGGCGAGGTCGAACAGCGCCTTGGCCCGCGTCCAGCCCCAGGCGGCCTCCATCTCGTCGAGCGAGCCGCGCTGCCCGGTGCCGAGCTGGCCGCCATTGCGCCCCGACGCGCCGTCGCCGAAGCGATGCGCCTCGATCAGCACGACGTCGACGCCGGCCTTGGCCAGATGCGCCGCCGCCGACAGCCCGGTGAACCCGCCGCCGATGACGACGACATCCGCCGTCCGGTCGCCGTCGAGCGCCGGATAGGCCCGCCGCCCTCCGGTCGTCGCTTCATACCAGGAATAGCCGGGTGAGATGGGGGATTGGTGGGTCATGTGCAACGCTTTCTGATCCCGCACCGCAAATGTCGGGCGCAGGTGTCATGGAGTGAATGATGCGATCAGCCGGTCGCCATGTCAGGCGGCATTGCGGATTTCAACATCGACCTGGCGGCCGAGAGCTTCGAACGCGGCCTCGAGTTGCTCCAGGCGCGATCGATGATCGAGCCGGAACAGGCGATCGACGGACTCGCGGTTCCAGTCGAGCCGTCGCGCGAGCTCGGCACGGCTGATGCCGACACTGCGCAAAGCCCAGTAGAGCTGCACTTTGAGCGACACCAGAAGCGAGAGCCGCACGGTATCTCCAGTCGAGGGCTTCGGCTCCGGAATGTCGTCACCGTCTTCGATCATGCTCGCGAGTGCAGTGTCGATAGCATCGACCGCATGTGCCAGCGCGTCCGCCTTGTCGGCGCCAAAGGTGGCAACCATTGGCAACTGAGGACACGTTACCAGCAATGTCCCGTTGTCGTCAGGTGTCAGTTCGACGGCATATTCGAGCGTCATTTCAGCCCCAGTTGCTTTTTGATCGCATTGACGAGTCCGGTGCCCAGTTCCTTGCGCCCGCCGTGCATCGGCAATTCGGATTTGAACTTGCCCCGCCGCACGACCAGATGTCCCGAGCCGCTGCGCTTCGGCTCGAAGGTGCAGCCCTGAGCAGCAAGCCACTTCTTGAACTCCTGCGCATTCAAGTCTAATTATACTCCACATTAGTGTGGAATCAATGGTGGTGCGGATCACACATTCAACAACAGAAACTCCCGCTCCCACGGGCTGATCACTTCCATGAAGGTCTCGAACTCCGCCCGCTTGATCGCCGCATAGGTCGACACGAACGCGGCCCCGAGCATGTCGCGCAGTTCGTCGTCGGCCTCGAAGAGATCCACCGCCTCCAGCAGCCCGCGCGGCAGGTCGATCTCGGCCTCGTTGGCTGTGGTCAGGATCGCCGAATCCGGCTTGATCTTGTTGACCATGCCGAGCAGGCCGCAGGCGAGCGACGCGGCGAGCGCAAGATAGGGGTTGGCGTCGGACGACGGGATGCGGTTCTCGACGCGCCGCGCCGCCGGGTCCGAGCGCGGCACGCGGAACGCGGTGGTACGGTTGTCGTATCCCCACTTCGTGTTGACCGGCGCGGACGCGGCCTGCGTCAGGCGGCGGTACGAGTTCACGTAAGGCGCAAACATCACCAGCGAACTCGGCACATGCTTTTGCATGCCGCCGATGAAGTGGAAGAACGCGTCGGTTTCGCTCCCGTCCTCGTTCGAAAAGATGTTGTTGCCGGACTTCCTGTCGACCACCGACTGGTGGATATGCATCGCCGAGCCGGGCTGGCCCTGCATCGGCTTGGCCATGAAGGTCGCATAAGTGTCGTGCTTCAGCGCCGCCTCGCGGATGGTCCGCTTGAACAGGAAGACCTGGTCGGCCAATTCCATCGGGTCGCCATGGCGCAGGTTGATCTCGAGCTGGCCGGCGCCCTCCTCGTGGATCAGCGTATCGATCTCGAGGCCCTGGTTCTCGGAGAAATGATAGATGTCGTCGATCAGTTCATCAAACTCGTTGACGCCGGCGATGGAATAGCCGGCGCCGCCGCCGAT
>JAUYMV010000232.1 GCA_030698645.1 Mesorhizobium sp. | reverse complement strand
ATGGCCTTCCTGCAGGACGAGCCGCCGGTGCTGGTCGACTGGCTGCCATGGAACCACACCGCCGGCGGCAACCACAATTTCGGCATCGCGCTCTACAATGGCGGTACGCTTTATATCGACGACGGCTCGCCGACGCCGACGGGCATCGCCAAAACGGTGCGCAACCTGACCGACATCGCGCCGACGCTCTATTTCAACGTGCCGAAGGGCTACGAGATGCTGTGCGAGCATCTGGAGACCAACGCGGCGCTGCGCGAGCGGTTCTTCTCGCGCGTCAAGGTCCTGCAATATGCCGGCGCCAGCCTGTCGAAGCATGTCTGGGACACGCTGGAGCGGCTCGCCGTCGAGACGACGGGCGAGAAGATCATGATCATCACCGGCTACGGCTCGACCGAGACGTCGCCCTTCGCCTTCACCACCACTTGGCCGGTCAACCGCCCGGGCGAAGTCGGGCTGCCCGCGCCGGACATGGAGATGAAGCTGGTCGAGAACAGCGAGAAGCTGGAACTGCGGCTGAAAGGCCCGAACATCACGCCCGGCTACTGGCGCCAGCCCGACAAGACGGCCGAGTGCTTCGACGAGGAAGGATTCTACCGCATCGGCGACGCGCTGAAGTTCGTCGATGCGCAGGACGTGTCGAAGGGGTTCGTGTTCGACGGCCGCGTCTCGGAAGACTTCAAGCTGTCGACCGGCACCTGGGTCAACATGGCGGGCGTGCGCGTCGGACTCATCGCGGCCATGGCGCCCTATGTCAGGGATGCCGTGCTGACGGGACTCGACCGCAACCATATCGGCGCGCTGCTGGTGCTCGATGTCGACGCCACCCGCAAGATCGACCCGGAGCTTGCCGGCGCAGACGAGGCGCGGCTGGCGCATCATCCAGCCGTCAGGGCCTCCATCCGGAACCGCCTCGACGCGCTGGCCGCGAAATCCACCGGCAGTTCGAACCGGGTGGAGCGCGTGATCGTCCTCGACAGTCCGGCGTCGATCGACGCGCATGAGGTGACCGACAAGGGGTCCATCAACCAGCGCGCGGTGATGGCCGCGCGCGCGCACCTCGTCGAGGACCTCTATGCAGATCCGGCGCCCGACCACGTGATCGTCGCCGCGAGAAGGGCGACGTGATCGCCGCGAAACGGGCGATCTGATCGCCGCGAAATGGGCGATCCGGTCGCCGCAGGAAAGGCTCGAGACATGACCGAAAAAGGCCTCCGCTATGTGTTCGCCGACGCCTGGCTGATCGACGGCGTGCGCACGCCCTTCGTCGACTACACCGGCGCTTTCGCCGATATTTCGCCGATCGACCTCGGCATCAAGGCGGCGCGGGCGGTGATCGCGAAGGCCGGCGCCGATGCGCAAGACATCGGCACGACGATCGCCGGCTCGATGGCGCAGGCCTCCTTCGACGCCTACATGACGCCGCGCCATATCGGGCTCTATGCCGGCGTGCCGATGCAGCGGCCGGCGCATCTGGTGCAGCGCATCTGTGGCACCGGGATCGAGGTCATCGTGCAGGCGGCCGACCTGGTCAACCAGGATCGCGTCGAACTGGTGCTCTGCGCCGGCGCCGAATCGATGAGCCGCAACCCGGTCGCCGCCTACACGCACCGCAACGGCTTCAAGATGGGGCAGGTCGCCTTCAAGGATTTCCTGTGGGAGGCGCTGCTCGATCCGGCGGTGTCGTGCACGATGGGCGATACGGCGGAGAACCTGGCGAAGGAATACCAGATCAGCCGCGAGGAGGTCGACCGCTTCGCCGAGCGATCCTTCGCGCGCGCCGTCGCGGCTCAGGAGAGCGGCTTCATCGATGGCGAGATCGCGCCGGTGGCGACCGAGGAGTTCGCGCAGGAGGGCTACAATCCGCGCGGCATCAGGCTGCCGCGCGGCGTCGATGCGGTGACCAAGGACAGCCATGTCCGGCCGTCCCCGTTCGAAACCCTGCAGAAGCTCCGGCCGGCCTTCGGCGGCATCCAGACCGGCGGCAATTCGTCTGCCGTGGTCGACGGGGCCGCCGCCGCGCTGGTCGGCTCCAGGGCCTATGCCGAACGCAAGGGCCACGCGCCGCTTGCCCGCATCCTCGCCGCCGCGACGATCGGCGTGCCGCCGCATCTGATGGGCATCGGGCCGGCGCCGGCGATCCGCGCGCTGCTCGACGAGACCGGCCTGACGCTCGCCGACATCGACCGGATCGAGATCAACGAGGCGTTCGCGGCCCAGATCATCGCCTGCATCCGCGAACTCGGGCTCGACGAGGCGAAGACCAACGTCAATGGCGGTGCTATCGCCATCGGCCATCCGCTCGGCGCCACCGGCGTGCGCATCACGACGACGGTGGCGCGCGAACTGAAGCGCGCCGGCCTGCGCTACGGCATCGCATCGGCCTGCATCGGCGGCGGCCAGGGCATCGCCATCCTGGTCGAAAACACCGAGGTCGCGTGATGCTGGTGAACAGCCGCGAGGTGGAGATCGAGTGGGGCGATTGCGACGCCGCGGGCATCGTCTTCTATCCGCGCTACTTCGCCATGTTCGACGCCTCGACCGCCTATCTGCTGGAAAAGGCGCTCGGCATGAAGAAGATCGCGTGGACGAAGAAGTTCGGCATCGTGGGCATTCCGATGGTGGACACGGGCGCCAAGTTCATCATCCCGTCCCGATATGGCGACGTGATCCGCATCGAAACGCAGGCCAGCGAAATCCGCCGCTCGTCGTTCGACATCCAGCATCGCGTCTACAAGGGCGAGGCGCTGGCGATCGAGGCGCGCGAGACGCGGGTGTGGGCGGGCGTCGATCCGGACAATCCGGATCGCATCAAGGGATATGCGATTCCCGACGAGGTCGTCGCGACGCTGCGCGGTTGATGACGATTGTCTTCGCGCGACAGAGACCGCACAACTGGACGTCATCCTCGGGCTTGTCCCGAGGATCTGCCGGTTTGGTAGTATGGCGTTTTCGCGTCTGCCTGGTGGCAGGAACGCATGCGCGAACTTTAACGCCGCAGCAGATCCTCGGGACAAGCCCGAGGATGACGGGGGACAAGCCCGAGGATGACGGGGGTGGGGCGGAAACGGCGCCGCAGGACCGGAGGCGGATGCGGTTGGTGTCTACGCGTCGGGCGTCGCGTCCGGGGCGAGCAGCCTGTCCAGAAGTCCGATCAGCAGGTCGCGCTCCGCGGGTCCGCCGAGCCGGTCGATCATGCGGTTCTCGTGCGTGTTCCAGACCGCCATCATCTTCCTGACGAAACGCGTTCCTTCCGGCGTCAGGTGGAGCGCGTGCGAACGGCGGTCGATGTCGCCCTTGCGCCGATCGGCCAGGCCGCGCTTCTCCAGCGCGTCCATCAACGCGACGAAATTCGCCCGCTTGATGCCGAGCGCGGCGGCGATCTCGGACTGCTTGAGGCCCGGCGTGCGCGCGATCATGGCGAGGACGGAAAACTCGGCCGGGCGCAGGTTCAGCTTGGCGAAGGACTGCAGGAAGTCCTGGAACACCAGCAGCTGGGCGCGGCGCAGCTTGTAGCCGATGATGCTGTCCATCTGGGGCAGCGCGGGCAGGCCCGCCGCCGTTGCCTCCGTCGCGGGGGCGTGCCTGGTCGTGGTGTTTGAATCCGCCGTCATGAAACCTCGAGAACCGTTTTTCGCGCGCAAGCGACGTCCGAACAGGGGGAGGCGAATACGCCAAGGCCATCGCCAGTCCCAAACCCGGATTGCGAACGCTCGCTTCCCATAATAGCCTCACGACAGCGTCTTGTCCGGCGTTCCGGCATTCTTCCCCCGACTTTGCGCCAGCGTCGGAGGCAGGACCGGGCGCGGCGGTCTTTCCACAGACGATGCGCCAGCGGCCTTCCGGCTTGTCAGCGCGACGGCGCGCGGCTAATTGTTATATCCTAGAACAATAAGATGCCACCCGAAATGCCGGGAAGCGACAGGGAGACGTGCAAGGTGGATCAAGACAAATCGGCTGATGCCCTGGCCGCGGGACCGGTCGCCGTTTCCGTCGAGGGCGCGATCGCGACGCTGACGTTCCGGCGTCCGGAAAAGCGCAACGCCATCAACGAGGCGATCAATGACGGCTTGCGCGCCTTTTTCGCCAATCCGCCGAAATGCGTCCGCGCCGTCATCATCCGCGGCGAGGGCGGGCATTTTTCGGCCGGGCTCGACCTTGGCGAACAGTCGGCGCGCGAGCCGGCCGAGGTGCTGCGCCACTCGCGCAAATGGCATGAGCTGATGGACATGATCCAGTTCGGCGGCCTGCCGGTGGTCGCCGTCCTGACGGGGTCGGTGATCGGCGGCGGGCTGGAGATCGCGACGGCCTGCCATGTCCGCGTCGCCGAGCCTTCGGCGCGCTTCCAGTTGCCCGAGGGCAAGCGCGGCATCTTCGTCGGCGGCGGCGCGACGGTCCGCGTCGGGCGCATCCTCGGGCCCGACCGGATGACGGAAATGATGCTGACGGGCCGTGTGTTCGAGGCCGAGGAGGGCCATAGGCTCGGCCTCGCGCACTATCTGGTGGGCGAGGGGGAGGCGATGGACAAGGCACTGTCGCTCGCCGCCGACATCGCGTCGAACGCCGAACTGGTCAACTATCTCATCATCCACTCGATCGCGCGGATCGACGACATGAGCCGCGGGGACGGCCTCTACGCCGAAAGCCTGAGCGCGGCACTCTCGCAATCGGGCGTGGATGCCAAGGAAGGGCTGAACGCGTTCCTGGAAAAGCGCAAGCCGAACTTCCGCTGAGCCCGTGCGATCAGTGCGCCGGCGCCGCCTTTGGCGCCGCATCGGTCGCCGGCGGCGCGCTGGCGGTGCGGCGCTTGGCGGTGTTGTCGCGGATTTCCTGCTTGGACAGGTAGTCGAGCTGCTCGATGAGCACTTCGTGGACAAGTTGCTGGCCGACGCGCGCATTGATGCTGTCGCGCAGCGCGACGCGGAACCCGTCGACGTCGATCTTCTCGGTGCGGGTGAAGTCGACGAGCGGATGGCCATAGATGTAGGTGAAGGCCTCGTCGACGAGGATGGTCGCCGCCGGCACCGACATCGCCGCGGCCTTGGCCGGCTCCACGGTGAAGACGAAGCGGGCGAGGAAGTAGCCGTCGACGGCGCGGTCGCGCACGATGGGCACCGAGATGACGTCGGTCTTCACGTAGTCGAGGCCGCCGAAATAGGGCGCCGGCGCGACCTCCGCCTTGCCGGAACTGCGCGCGGCGGAGAAGGCGAAGAAGATCGAACCGACGGTAACCGCGCATATCCAGACGGCGGCGAGGACGAAACGGATCATTCCTGGCCGCTTTCGGCGAAGGAATGGGTGGAGTAGGTTCCGTCAGCCTCGGAATGCTGGATCACGTTCTGGAGCAGGGCGGCGACCTCGCTGACGGCGCTGAGATGGGCGAGGATGGCGGCTTCGTTGGCGATCAGCGTGTGGCGCAACCGCACCAGGCTGTCGCGATGGTCATCGCCCAGTTCCTGCAAC
>JAUYMV010000229.1 GCA_030698645.1 Mesorhizobium sp. | reverse complement strand
ACCCGTCGCGTCCTATGTCGAACGGGTGCGCGCGGCGGAGGCGCTGGTGCTCTCGTTTCCGGTTTGGAACTTCGGCTATCCGGCGATCCTGAAAGGCTTTTTCGACCGCGTCTTCCTGCCCGGCGTCTCGTTCCGCATGGTCGAGGGCAAGGTCGAGCCCTGCCTGCACAACATCACCAAGGTCGCGACAGTGACCACCTATGGCGGCCCGCGCTGGCGCGCCATGGTGATGGGCGATCCGCCGCGCCGGCTCGTCAAGCGGCTGCTGCGCGCCACGGTGAAGCCCGGCGCGCCATTTCCCTATCTGGCGCATTACGACATGAACCGCTGCACCGAGGCGACGCTGGAGCGCTTCAAGGTCAAGGTTGCCCAGGCGATGGACCGCTTCTGATGCGCGTGCTGCTTGTCTACTGCCACCCCGTGCCGGAGAGCTTCTGCGCCTCCGTCAGGGACGAGGCACTGCGCACGCTTGCCGCGGGCGGTCACGAGGTGCGCCTGCTCGACCTCTATGCCGAAAACTTCGACCCGGTGATGCGGGCCGAGGAGCGGCGGCGCTACAACGACCTGCCGGCCGAGCACCACGCGCTGCAGGATCACATCGCGCATCTGAGATGGGCCGAGGCGCTCGTCTTCGTCTATCCGACCTGGTGGTACGGGCTGCCGGCCATGCTGAAGGGCTGGCTCGACCGCGTCTGGGCGCCGGGCGTGGCCTTCGCGCTGCCCGACGGCAAGGGCAAGATCAAGCCGCTGATGACGCATGTCACGCGCCTCGTCGTGCTGACCACCTGCGGCGCGCCCGGCTGGTGGTCGCACGTCATCGGCCATCCCGGCCGCAAGACCATCCTGCGCGGCATCCGCGCGCTGTGCGCCCCGCGCTGCCGGACGCTCTTCCTGGCGCACTATCTGATGGATTCCTCGACCGTCGAGACGCGGCGCGCGTTTCTGGAAAAGGTGCGGCGGAAGCTGGCGAAGCTCTGATCGTCGCCACCTCCTGCGATCGTCATCCCGGGCGACCGAGCAAAGCGAGGGAGACCCGGGATCCATTGACCAGCGCGGCCGGGAACGGGATTTGTCGCCGCACGAACGCCTCATGCGACCACCGCCGTGCCTGAAATCCAAGACGAGGACCCGGCCGTGCTCGACGATGTCGCACCAATGGGTCCCGGCTCGGCGCGGCTGCCGCCGCTTGGCCGGGATGACGGAGGTGTTGGTTGCGGCGCGCTACTCCACGAAGACCTTGACGCTGGCGGCGCGGCCGGCGGCGTCGATGACGGTCAGGGTCGAGAAGCCATTGCCTTCCGGCACCCAGCGCGAGGTGCGCCGGCGTTCGACCGAGGACAGCGCCTTGCCGTTGGCCAGCCAGCGGAACGGCGCGCGGCCGCCCTGCAGCTTGAGCACGAGGGGCGCGTAGAGGCCGCCGTCGAGCTGGCTGAGCTCGACGCGGGCGCCCTGCGGCGGGAAGACGATCTCGGGCGCCGGTTCCGAAACGCCGGCAAGGCGGTCCTCGCCGGCGCTGGCGCCGAAGCGGCGCAGCGTCACGGGCAGATCCTCGCGCGCCTGGCGCAGCGCGCCGGCCGGCGCACGCGGCAGGGCAACGATGGCGACGCCCGACTTGACGAATGCGTCGAACAGCACCGGGGCGGCCGTGCCGTAGCCGGAGATGCCGGGCACCGCGCTGCCGTCCGGCCGGCCGATCCAGACGCCCAGCACATGCTTGCCGTCGAAGCCGATCGCCCAGGCGTCGCGGTAGCCGTAGGACGTGCCGGTCTTGTAGGCGATGCCCTTGTGGATGGCGTTGGCGGGCGGGGCGACGCCGGACAGGATGTCGGAAACCTGCCAGGCGGCGGCGGCAGGCAGGATGACGCCGCGCGACGCGGTTTCGCCCGCGGCGCGCGGCCGGTCGGTGAGGTCCGAGACGCGTCCGCCATTGACGAGGCCGGTGTAGAGCTGGACGAGATCGTGCAGCGACATGCCGAGACCGCCGAGCCCGATGGCGAGACCGGCCGGCTTGCCGCGCGGCAGGACCGGATTGACGCCGGCCTGGCGGAAGCGCGCCATCAGCCGGGCCGGGCCGACGGCGTCGAGCAGGCGGACGGCCGGCACATTGAGCGATTTCTGCAGCGCGGTGCGGACCGAGACGTCGCCCTGGTAGTCCATGTCGAAATTGCGCGGCCGGTAGCCCGAAAAACTCGCCGGACGGTCCTCGATGATGGTCTGCTGCGCGATCTGGCCGTCCTCGAAGGCGAGCCCGTAGATGAACGGCTTCAGCGTCGAGCCGGGCGAGCGCGAGACGCGCGTCATGTCGATGAAGCCGTTGCTGGCGGTGTCGAAATAGTTCGCCGATCCGACCTCGGCGAGGATCTCTCCGGTGGCGGCGTCGGCCATGATCATGGCGACCGAGAGCTTTGGCCCCAGCCTCAAGGCGGCGTCGCGCGCCGCGGTTTCGAGGCCCGCCTGGGCGGCCCTTCGCAGGGTGACCTCGAGGCGCGTGGCGTTCGGCTCGGCGCGGCGGGCGGCCTCGGCGACATGGGCGGCGAGCGCCGGCAGGGGTTTTCGGGCCGAGGGGACCGGAGCAAACGAGGCCGCCGCCGCTTCGTCCTCCGAGATCAGGCCGGACGTTACGGCCCGCGCGAGCACACGGTCGCGCGCGGCGCGCGCGGCGGCGTGGTTGCGGTCGGGGCGGCGCAGCTCGGGCAATTGCGGGATGGCGACGAGGAGGGCGGATTCGGCGACGGTGAGCCGGCGCGGCTCCTTGCCGAACCAGGCGAGCGCGGCGGCGCGGATGCCCTCCAGATTGCCGCCATAGGGGGCAAGCGTCAGATAGAGGGCGAGGATCTCGTCCTTGCCCATCCGCCGCTCGATCTGGATGGCGCGGGCGACCTGCATGACCTTGGCCGACAGCGAACGGCGCTGGCGCGGCTCGATCAGGCGGGCGAGCTGCATCGACAGCGTCGAGCCGCCGGAGACGATGCGGCCATTGCCGGCGAACTGGCCGGCGGCGCGCAGCAGCGCCCAGGCGTCGACGCCGCCATGCTCGGCAAAGCGCTTGTCCTCGAAGGCGAGCAGCATGGCGACGAACTGCTTGTCGAGATCGGCGAGATCGACGCCGAGCCGCCAGCGGCCGTCACGGGTGGCGAAGGCGCGCAGCAATTGCCCGTCGCGGTCGACGACCTCGGTCGAGCGCTCGAGCGCGGCCTCGATCGGAGGCGGGTAGGCGCGGTCGAGTTCGGCCAGCGCGAGGACGCCGGCCACCGCCGCCACGGAGGTGGCGGCGAGGCCGATCAGCGCGGCGCGCAACCGCTTGCGCGATCTGCCCATGACGGCGGCGCCCGATCCGGTCATTGCGCCGCGACGACCTCCATGCGGCCGGTCGCGGTGCGCGCGTTGAACTGCGGACGATACATGTCCTCGACGCTCGCCGCCGGATGCGCGTAGTCGCCGGGCGTCACCGCGCGGACGACATAGGCGAGGCGGAACTCGCGCTCGCTGCCGGAGTCGCGCTCGAACGCCGCCACGAAGCGGTCGTCGCGGAACTCGGTGTGGACCGCCTCGGTGTCGCCCAGCCAGTCGAAGTTCGAGAGATCCGCGCTGCCGACCATGGCCGGGTTGTCGATCTGGAAGCCGGCCGGAAGCAGGTCGCTGACCAGCACGCGCGAGGGCCAGGCGTTCTGCTCGGTGACGGTGAGCACGACGACGTAGCGGTAGTTCTGGACGGCTTCGGTGACGTTCGCCGGTTCGCCGTCGAGCGTGTAGTAGGCGCGGTCGATGACGAAGCCGTCGCCGCCGGCCGGCAGCGGATCGATCGGCGCGGCGATCGTCGTCAGCACGGCTTCGAGCGGTTCGGCGCTGGTGTTGGCGACGGTCACCGGAGCGGCCAGCAATTGTTCGCCGGTCAGCCGCAGCGATACATTGCCGGTGTGCGGCGCGCCGTTGACGCTGGTGGCGATGTCGTTGCTGCCGGCCTGGATGGCGCGCGCCGCGAGCAGCATCCACGCCTCTTCCTGGGTCGAGGTGTAGCGCTTCTGGTTGCGTTCGGACGAGACCAGCTGGACCATCGACGGGATCAGGGCCGGAGCGGGCCGGGATTCGGCGGCGAGCGCCAGCATGGCGGCGCCGTCGCGCAGTTCCGAGCCATAGTCGGAGCGGTCGAGCGACTTGCCCTCGGTCGCCTTGGCGAGGTCGAAGGCGGAGCCGAAGGCGCTTTCGGAGCGCACCGTGTCGCCGTAGAGGGCGAGGCCGGCGGCGAGGTGGGCGCGCGCCAGCGGCGTCGCGAACTGGCCGAGCTGGGTGTCGGCGTAGTAGCGCAGGTCTCCGGCGGACGCCTTCTTGTTGCGGGCGAGAACATAGAGCGCATAGGCGATTTCGTTGCCCTTGTCCTGGATGTTGACGTCATAGGCGAGCGAGTTCTGCAGATTGCTCAGCGCCTGATCGAGACCCTCGGCCGGGACGTCGTATTTCTGTTCCCTGGCGCGGGTCAGGAAGTCGGTGACATAGGCGTCGAGCCAGAGGTCGCCGGAGCCAGGGCTCCAGAGCCCGAAGCTGCCCGACGAGGACTGGTAGGACAGAACGCGGACGATGGCGCCCTGGACGCGCTGGCGCGTCTCCGGATCGTCCGCGATGCCGGCCTGCGCCGACAGTTCGGAGAGATAGAGCAGCGGCAGCGCGCGGCTGGTGGTCTGCTCGGCGCAGCCATAGGGATAGCGGTCGAGGCTCATCAGCAAGGCAGGGATGTCGAGGGCGGCGGCGCGCGAGACGCCGATCGAGACGGTGGCGCCCTGGACGAGGCTTTCGGCCAGCAGCGCCTTGTCGACGGTCAGCGTGCCGGTGTTGGCGGCGAGCGTGACGACGCGGCGCGAGGCGACCGGCATGACGGCCGGACGCACCGGAACCGAGCGGGACTGCTCGATGGTCAGGCCGCTGGCATGCGCCAGCGTCATGTCGATCGTGGCGGAGGACCCGTCTCCCGCAACGAGCGGGATGGTGACGGTGTCGCTCTTGCCGGCGCCGAGCGACACGGTCTGCGTCGTCTGGTCGAGCATCAGGCCGGTGGCGGCGAGGGTCAGCGTGTAGTCGCCGGCCGGACCGTCGGTGTTGGCGATGTCGAGGCGGAGCTCCGCCCGGTCGCCGGGCGTCAGGAATTTCGGCATCGAGGCGGTGATGACGACGGGATCGCGGATGATCACGTTGGTCTCGGCCTTGCCGACGGCGCTGCCGGACCATGCCACCGCCATCACGCGGGCGGTGCCGTTGAACTGCGGGATGTCGAAGGAGACGGACGCCTTGCCGTCGGCGCCGACCTCGACGATGCCGGAGAAGAAGGCGACCAGCTTCTCGGTCGGCGGGCTGCCATTGGCGGCCATGCCGCCGCCGTCGCCGCCGGTGCGGATCTTGCCCGCGGCGCCGAGCGAGCCGTCGATCAGGCGGCCGTAGATGTCGCGCATCTCCACGCCGAGCTGACGCTGGCCGTAATACCAGGCGCCGGCGTCGGGCGACTTGTAGGCCGTCAGGTTGAGGATGCCGACATCGATGGCGGCGACCGTGACATAGGCCTTTTCGCCGGCCGGAACGCCGGTCAGCGTCAGCGGCACGACGAGCGGCCCGCGCGGCTCCATCTTCCGCGGCGCCTCGAGCGAGATGCCGATGGTGCGCGAGGCCGGATCGACCTGCAGCCATTTCACGCCAATGGCGCGCATCGGCATGCGGCTTTCCTGCGCGTCGCCCGGCCGGTAGAGCGCGGCCGTGACATAGGCGCCGGCGCCCCATTCGGCGCTGACCGGAATGTCGATCGTCGCGCCGCCCTCGGGGACGCTGGCGTGGATCGTCTGGAGCAGGCGGTCGGCGCCGACGGTGACCAGCACCTCGCCGGCGAAGCGCGGCGAGATCTGCAGCTTGGCCGTCTCGCCCGGCGCGTAGGCCGGCTTGTCGAGCGCGACTTCAAGCCCGTCCGGCGTCTCGGTCGAGGTCGCCGAAACATACCAGCCGGCCTCGAACTCGAAGGAGGTGGCGGGGCCGGACGCGTCGCGGGCGGTCACTTCGAGGCGGTAGCGGCCCCAGGTGACCGGCACCGAGATGACGCCGTCCTTGGCGGCGGTGACGTCGAGCTTGCCGTCGGCGACCTGCGTGGTGAAGGTGACCGGCTCGTAGTTCCAGGAATCGTTGGCGCGGTACCACTGGTAGTTGCGCTCGACGCGGACCAGCGACCAGTCCATGCCGGAGAGGTCCTGGCGTTCGCCGTTGGGGTCGACGGCGATGACCGAGAAGGCGGCATTGCCGCCCTCGCGCACCGAGTCGCCCTCGAATTGCGGCTTGATGCCGATGACGGGGCCGGGCGACTTGATGCCGAGATCGTAGGTGCGCTCGACGGCGCGGCCGCCGCCCTCGCGCATGCGCAGCACGACTTCGGCTGTCAGAAGGCGCGTGGTGGCCGGCGCCTGGTCGACGCGGACCTCGATGCTGGCCTTGCCGTCCTCGTCGGTCAGCGGCAGGTCTTCGAGCGGCGTCGACGCGGTTTCCTCCTCGTCGGTCGAGCCCTCTTCGTCGGCAAGCCCGAAGACGTAGCCGTCATAGCCGTCCCATTCGCGGGTGGTCGAGACGTTGATCTCGCCCTCGAGCGACAGGCCGGCCGCCGGCGCGCCGTAGAGGTAGCGGCCGTCGACCTCGACCGTGGCGGTTTCGCCGATGGCGACTTCCTCGGTCTCGCTGGTGATGTCGAACTCGATCCGGTCGGGCGTAAAGTCCTCGACCAGAAAGCGCACCGTCGCCAGGGCGGCGGCCTTCGGGTCGGCGTAGATGCTGCCGGTCCAGGTGCCGCGCATGGCGTTTTCGGTCAGCGCGAGGTCGACCGCATGGCCGCCGAGCGCCGCGCCATCGGAGATCGCGCGGCGGTCCTCGACACCGTCGGGCCGGGTGAAGATGACGGTGAGCGGCAGGGAGGATACGGCCTTGGCCATGTCGTCGCGGGCGAGCGCCTGGAAGTGCACGGTCTCGCCGGCGCGGTAGATGCCGCGCTCGGTCCAGGCGTAGACGTCGATGGCGCCGGGCGTGGCGCGGCCCTCGACGCCGCGATCGGACAGGTCGAAGCCGGCGCGCGTCATGTCGAGGAAGACAAAGTCGCCGTTGGCCTCGGCCGTCACCAGCGCCGGCACCATGCCGGCCGTGCCGCGCAGGAGGCCGGGCGTGAAGGCGGCGCGGCCCTCGGCGTCCGTCGTCGCGGCGCCGAGGATCTCGTTGTTCTTGGCGAGCAGCTTCAGCTCGACGCCGGCCAGCGGCCTGGCGCTGGAGAGCGCGCGCGCGAAGACCGTCAGCCCGTCCTGGCCGGTATAGGTGGACAGCCCGATGTCGGAGACGACGAACCATTGCGTCGCCCGGGTGCTCCAGGAATCGGCGGTGCCGTCGTTGGGCTCGGCGACGAGGACATAGACGCCGGGCTTGCGCTCGGGCAGCGCCTCATCGACCGGGAAGGAGGTGGTGACCTCTTCGTTCAGGCTCGACTGGATGTCGATCTCGCCGGACCATACGGGGGCGCCGAGTTCGTCGCCGATGCGGCCGACATCATAGCCGTCGAGCTGGCGCAGGAACTGCTCGCCGGTGACGACGCCGGTCAGCGAGCGGTCGCCGACGCGGTAGAGCGACAGCCTGGCCGACCTTGCGTTGACGGTGACGAGCGGAATGCCGCGGCGCGCCGTCGAGGGCAGGACAAAATTCTCGCCGGTGAAGCGGGCCGACGCGGCGCGGTCGCGGACATAGATGTTGAGCGCGACCGGCTTTTCGCTGACCTCGCCGATGGCGGCCGGCAGGCCGGCGCGCACCGAGATGGCGTAGGTCTTGCCGTGCTCCAGGCCTTCGACGCAGATCTCGCGGTCCTTGGCGACGATGGCGGGCGACGCCTTGCCGTCGAGCGTGACGAAGCTGGCGTAGTCGACGCCGGATTTGACGAGCGACTCTGAGAACTGGACGCAGACGCGCGGCGTGCGGCTGTCGGAATCGACGGTGTGCTCGACGACGCGGAAGCCGTGGCGGGCGCGAAGATCGTCGAACGCGGCCTGGACCGCGGGCGAGGCGACGAGCGCAAGGCTCGCCTTGTAGGCCTCGAGCGCCGGGCGCGGCTGGCTGCGGGCGTCGAGCGCATCGGCCAGGACAGAAAGGGATTCGGCGCGGCTGTTGGTTCCGCGGGTGAGCTTGTAGGCGTTGAGCGCGGCCGAGGTGGCGTTCTGCCGCCAGGTCCAGGAATCATTGCCGTTGGTGGCGACGATGCCGCGCGCGGCCCGCGTCAGGCCCATCCAGAGCGCCGAATCGTCGGGCGACATCGAAATCGCAGCGGCCCAGGCCTCGGCGCTGCCGCGCGGATCGCCGCCCGACATCATGTTCATGGCGGCTTCGACCGTGCCGGCGAGGCCGCGTTCGGCGGGCTGGGTGGCGCCGGTCACCGCCGTGCGGTAGCGGACCGCCTCGTCGTTCATGTAGGCGGGCACGAAGGAGAGCGCGTCGGGCGCGCCGATGTCGGGTTCGCCGCTGCTGCTGACGACCTTGCCGGCCACCGCGCCGGCGAAGCGGTTCAGCACGTTGTAGTCGGACTTGAGGAAGCACCATTTGACCTTGGTGTTGTAGGTGAAGGCGCGGCAGGCGGAATCGCCGAGGCAGGCGGCCTTGCACTGGTCGAGACCGACATTCTGCTCGGTGCGCAGGTCGAAGCCGAAATAGTCGCCGTCCTGGCTGGTTTCGATGCGCCTGGTATCCTGCGCGACGGCGGTGAGCGGCACCGACAGGAGGACACCGAACGCAACCAGAACCTTGACGAGAAAACGCATCGACATCTCAATTCCCCCTACGCTGCACGTATCGGCGTCGCCATGATCAGGTCGGGGCGATGCTTGTCAACACGATGAGCTTGCCTTGCCGCGGAGCAATCTTCCGCTAAGTCAGCTTTTCCAACAATCGTGGCGGGATTCTGTTTGCGCGCGACGATATTTTTTGCGCCGGCCCATCGCCGTTGAACGCCCGTCGGTTCGATTGCCCAGTATTGGCATCGCTGCTATGGGTCCCGACCGGCGGAAGACGCCGGGACGCCCCAGTGAATGGCTAAAGAAAGCTGGACAAATTCATCGCAAGTTTAACGATTGAGGCTATCTTGCCGATATGTTGTACGGCGTAGCGCATGTATCGAGGGTCGGCGCGGTGGCGCGCGGCGCCCTGCATGCGCCGCTTGCCGCCTGCGTTCTGGTCTTCTGCATGTGCTTCGCGGCCGGTCCGGCCGCGGCGTTCGAACTCTTCGGCGTCCGGCTCTGGGGCACCGACGAAAAGGGCTTCGAGGACGTTGCCGATCCGGTCCGCTACACGGTGACATTCGACTTCGAAGGCACAGACGAGGCGATTCGCGACGACATCCTGGCGGCCTCGGCGCTGGAAGAGGATTCGGAGCGGCCGGTGTCCGGTTCGCTCGGCGTGCTGGCCAAGGCGCGCAACGAACGCGAACTGCTCGTCGCCGCGCTTTACCAGGAAGCGCGCTATGACGGCGTCGTCGACATCCTGATCGACGGCCAGCCGCTCGACAGTCTGGAGCCCGACGCGCAGTTCGACACCAGCAAGGCGGTGCCGATCACCGTATCGGTGCGCGCCGGACCGGCGTTCACGCTCGGCCAGGTGACGGTGGCGGGGGATGCGGGCGGCCTGGCGCCAGCCGAATACGGCCTGATGCCCGGCGGGGACGCCGGTTCCGACACGATCCTCGCGGCCGAGAACAGGATGTTGCGCGCGCTGAAGGACGAGGGACGCCCGCTCGCCCGCGTCGCAACGCGCGAGGTCATCGCCAACCACGACACCGACACGCTCGACGTCATGCTCGCCTTCGAGGCCGGGCCGATCGCGCCGTTCGGCGACACGCAAGTCGAGGGCACCGAGACGGTCGATCGCGATTTCACCGCCTACATGGCCGACATCGAGCGCGGCAGGACCTATTCGCCGGAAGAGATAGAGGACGCGCGGCAACGCCTGCTGGCGCTCGGCGTGTTCGATTCGGTGACGGTGAAGGAACGCGACGCGCTCGCCGCCGACGGCTCGATCCCGGTAGACATCACGGTCAGCGAGCGCAAGCACCGCTTCTTCGGCGTCGGCGCGACGCTGTCATCGACCGACGGCGCCGGCATCGAAGGCTACTGGGGCCATCGCAACCTGTTCGGCCGGGCCGAAAAGCTGCGCATCGAGGGCTCGATCAGCCGCATCGGCGACGCCAACACGGTCGGCAACCTCGACTACAACGCCGCGCTGCTGTTCGAGAAGCCCGGGTTGATCGGCCCGGCGTCGAAATTCACCTTCGACATCAAGGCGACCTCCGACCATCCCGACGCCTATGACCGCTTCCTGTTCTCGACAGGCGTCGGCCTGGCCTACGACTTCACCAAGCGCCAGACGCTGACGGGCCAGTTGCGCGTCGAGTATTCCGACATCAGCGATGCGTTCAATCCGGCCGGGAAGCGCTACCTGCTGGTCTCGACGCCGATCCAGTATGTCTATGACGCGCGCGACAACAAGCTCAACCCCACCAAGGGCTATCGCTTCCTCGCCTTCGCGGAGCCGACCTACGACCTCAATTCGGGCGCGGCCTTCGTCAAGTTCAAGGGCGAGGCGTCGGCCTACCAGTCGCTGGCCAAGGACGGCCGGATCGTGCTGGCCGGCCGCGTCGCGGCGGGCACGATCGCCGGCGGCAACCTCAACGACATCCCGGCCGACCGGAAATTTTACGTCGGCGGCGGCGGATCCGTGCGCGGCTATTCCTACCAGGGACTCGGCCCGAAGATTCCCGACCCGCGCAATCCGGGCGAGTTCGCGCCAATCGGCGGACGCTCCTTCGCCGAAGCCTCGGCGGAAATCCGGGTCCAGGAGACCGACAGTTTCGGCG
>JAUYMV010000226.1 GCA_030698645.1 Mesorhizobium sp. | reverse complement strand
GGCCGAACTCGCTGGCGCGCCAGTCAAGGCATACAAGATCTGGGCTTACGTCATTTCCGGAATTTTCGCCTCGATCGGCGGGATTCTGCTCGCCGCCCGACTTGGACGCGGCGACATCGCGTCTGGTAACAATCTGCTGCTCGACGCGGTCGCCGCCGCGCTGATCGGGTTTGCGGTGCTCGGCGCCGCCAAGCCGAACGCCTTCGGTACGGGGGTCGGCGCGCTGTTCGTGGGGGTGCTTCTGCAGGGGCTGACGATGATGAACGCCCCCTACTACACACAGGATTTCGTGAAGGGAGCGGTGCTGGTCGTGGCGCTGGTGTTCACGTTCGCGCTCTCGCACGGGAGAAAGGGATAGGCTCTCTAGCCCGGATTTTTCAGTTTCTAAACGTCGAAAAAGGTGGAGGAAATCATGCATATCACTCGTAGAACTCTTGGCAGACTGGCACTCGGCATCGCCGGCGCCGGCCTGTTGCTTCAGGCGCCGGCCTTCGCGCAGGACAAGCCCGCGCCGTTCAACGACCCGGGCAAGGTGAAGATCGCGCTGGTGCGCTATCTGTCGACAGGCGACTTCTTCCAGGCCTATCTGTCGGGCGTGGAAAGCCAGGCCAAGGCGCTCGGCGTCGACCTGCGCGTGCTCGACAGCCGTCAGGACGCGGCCCTCCAGGCCGACATGGTCGATCAGGCGATCGCGCTCGGCGTGCAGGGCATCATCATCCAGCACGGGCTGACGGAATCGATGAAGGAGGCCGCTCAGCGCGCGGTTGCCGCCGGCATCAAGGTCGTCGCTTTCGACGTCAACGTCGAGAACGAGGCGATCCCGCAGATCGAGCAGTCCGACCGCGATCTCGCCCGCCTGGCACTCGAGCAGGCCATCGCCGACAATGGCGAGAGCTGGAAGGCGGGCTACGTCTATGTCGCCGGCATCGCCCCGCTCGACCGCCGCAACGAGACCTGGGTCGAGTTCAAGGCCAAGTATCCGGGCATCAACGAGGCGGCGATGTTCGGCACGCTGGACAATCCGATCGCCAACTCGGTCGCCAACCAGGCGCGCTCGGTGCTGTCGGCCAATCCGGACATCAAGGTGATGTTCGCGCCCTATGACGAATTCGCCAAGGGCGTGAAGATCGCCGTCGACGAGGCGGGCCTGTCGAAGGACATCAAGATCTATTCGGCCGACATCTCGACCTCCGACATCGCGGCGATGCGCGAGCCGGACAGCGCGTGGGCCGCAACGGCCGCGACCAACCCGGCCGTCGTCGGCCAGGTGTCGGTGCGTACGCTCGCCATGCTGCTCGCCGGCGAAAACCCGGGCAAGAGCGTCATCGTGCCGCCGACCCTGATCACGCAGAAGCAGCTCAACGAGAACGACATCAAGAACATGGAAGACCTGTCGGCCAAGCTGCCGCAGTTCGCGCATGCCGATGTCGCGATGCCGGCCTGGATGCCGAACCCGAACGCGAAGTAAGGCTGGGGAGCAGAGCTACGAATGAGAGGGCGGCTCGCGAGGGCCGCCTTCTTCTTTTTGGCGAGGCTGCCACGTGATATCCTCGTTTCGACAAAGGAGATCACGCATGGCACTGTTCATCCGTGACGATACCGTAAATGCGCTCGCAACCGAGTTGCAGCGGGTCACGAATGCCCCGAGCAAGACTGAAGCGGTGCGATTGGCGCTTCAGAACGAATTGGAGCGCAGGCACCGGCGAAAATCGTTCATGGAAGGGCTCGCGAAGGCTATGGCGTTGGCGGATGCGATGGGCCCAAGCGATCACGATGTCGACATGAAGGTTTTCTTTGACGACTTGTGCGGCGACATCTGAATAGTCGAAGGACGCCAGATCGCGCCCGTCTGGTGCCAACCAGCTTCAGGTCCTTGCAGGTTACCTCAACGCCGCAGCAATATTCCCCCCATCCACCGTCGTGACATCCGCCGTCGTGCGGTCTGCAAGGGCCTGGTGCAGGAAGGCCTGGGCGACGTCTTCGGCGGTGACTTCGACGCCGAGCAGATTGCCGGACATGTAGTCCTTTTCCGACAGGCCGCGCGCGCCGGAGCGGCTGGCGATCATTGCGTCGGTCAAGAGGCCCGAGCGGATGCGGTCGGCGTTGACGGCGTTGGAGCGGATGCCGAGCGATCCGTATTCGAGCGCGTATTGCCTGGACAGGAACAGCGTCGCTGCCTTGGGCAGGCCGTAGGCGCCGAATTTGGCGCCCGGGTTCACGGCCTGCTTGGAGGCGTTGAAGAGCAACACGCCGCCGGTGCCCTGCTGCTTCATGATGCGCACGGCGTTGCGCGCAACCGTCTGGTGGGCGAAGAAATTGAGTTCGAAACTCTTGCGCAGCACGGCGTCGTCG
>JAUYMV010000224.1 GCA_030698645.1 Mesorhizobium sp. | reverse complement strand
GCTGCCGATGCCGGCGTTGTTGACCAGGTGATCGAGCCGGCCGAACCGTTCGATGGCGAGTTCGACCGCGCGCCGTGGCGTATCGTTGTCGCACACGTCCGCCGACAGCGTCGCCACCGGCGCCGGGCCGCCCGACAGCTCTTTTTCCATCGCCGCGTTTTTTTCAGGGTCTCGCGCCACGCCGACTACCGCGATGCCTGCCTCTACGAACATCTTTGACGTCGCGAAACCGATGCCGCTGGACGCTCCGGTGATGAGGGCGACGCGCATTTCAGTTCCTTTCCTGGACGCGGACGAGAGGCGCGAGCGGCGCCGGAAGGTCGAGGATGTCGGCGGCCGACCCAAGCCGCGACAGCAGATGCGCTTGTTTCAGGTAGTGGTGCACAGCCGCCTCGGCCGAGAAGCCAACGCCACCGTGAACCTGTATCGACAGCCTGGCGTTCGCAAGCGCCACGTGCGGAGCCAGTCGGCGCAGCGCCGCGACCTGAAAGGCGCCGTCCTCGCGTCCGTCTCGAAGCGCGATGGCCGCCATGTCGAGTTGGCAGGACAGCATTTCCGCGCCGATGGCCATGTTGGCGCAGTGGTGCTTGATCGCCTGGAAACCGCCGATTGGTTGGCCGAATTGCTGCCGCACCTGCGCATAGGCAACCGCCAGATCGCGCACGGCCTCGGCGACGCCGAGAAGCTGCGCGCTGACCAGGAGATCGGCGATCGCCAGCATGCGCGGCTCGGCCGAGCGCGCGATCACGCCTTTCGATACGCGGGGTATCCTTTCTACGGAGGCGCCGTGGCCGAGCGCTGACTCCTCGCTCGCCAAAGCCGCCCCGACTTCGCGCAGTTCGAAGTCTCGATTGTCGAAAACGAGCGCGAATGCGGCCTCGCCCCGTTCCATGAGCAGAACCGAGTCTCCGGCCGGGACCCCTGCGCACACGAAGGCCTCGCCTGCCACGAGTCTGTCGGCGAGCTCCGCATGTCCGGCCGCGCGAGCGAGGCGCGCACCCAGCGCCGTGGCGAGTGACCCTGACGAGACGAGGTGCCGGCCTGAGAGAACATGAACGAGCGCCTCTTCCACGAGACTGAAACCGGCGCCGCCGTCGCCTTCCGGAAGTCCCAGCCCGAACATGCCAAACGCGGCAGCCGCCGCCAGATCGTCGGCTACCCATCTGCGGCGGCGGTCGACCGGATATTCGGTCCGCAGCATGGCGGCTGCCGCGTCGATGATCTGCCGCTGTTCCCCGCTGAGATTGAGGTCGCAGGTCATTGTGTCTTGACCCTTGGCAGGCCGAGGACACGCTCCGCAATGATGTTGCGCTGGATCTCGGCGGTGCCACCGGCGATGGTTTCGCTGTAGGATTCGAGGTAGTCGTGAGTCCAGGCATTCTCGAGCAAGGCGTCAGCGCCGAGGATGTCCATCGCCGTCCGATTGACGCGTTGCGCGAGTTCGGCAAAGCACAGCCGCACGAGCGAGCCGTCGGAAGGCGTTTCTGGCTCGCGAAGCAACGTGCGGTAGGTCATGGCGCGAAGAGCCGCCGCCTCCGCTCTCAGCGTGGCCAGACGCTCGGCAATCGCGGATCCGCGCGGCGGCGCCGCGAGGTCGATCAGATCCTCGACCTTTACCGATAGTTCGAGCTGGAGACCGATCGCGGCGGTCTTGCGCTCGAAGGCGAGCGTGTTCATCGCGACCCGCCAGCCATCGTGGAGATCGCCCACGACCTCCGACAGAGGAATACGGACATTGTCATAGAAGACCTCGGCGAAATGGACTGCGCCGGCCATGTTCTCGATCGGCCGCACCGTGATGCCCGCGCTCTTCATGTCGCAAATGACCCACGAAAGCCCGTGATGGCGCTTCGATCCCGCTTCGGTGCGGATCAGCAGTTCCTGATAGTCGGCAATGTCGGCGAAGCTCGTCCAGATCTTCTGGCCGTTGACCACGAGATGGTCGCCCTCGACCCGCCCGGTCGTCGCGAGCGAGGCGAGGTCCGATCCGGAGCCGGGCTCCGAAAAGCCCTGGCACCAGATCGATTCGCCCGCCAGGATGCGCGGCAGGTGAAACCCCTTCTGTTCGTCCGACCCGCAGGCGATAAGCGTTGGCCCGGCATGGTTGAGCGCGACGAAGGTGCAGTCCAGCACGGACGGCGCCCTGGCGCGAACATACTCCTCGTACCAGACGATCAACCGCTCCTGCGACAGGCCCCGGCCGCCAAACTCGTCCGGCCAGCTTATCCCCGACCACCCGCCGGCGTTGCATCTCGCGAGCCAGGCGAGCGCAAAGTCGCGTGCCGGTCGGCCGTCGTTTGGCGCGCGACGTCGCGGCACGTTGGCCGCCAGCCACTCCCGCGCGGTCGTGCGAAACGTCTGGTCTTCAGGGCTCAACGATAGCTGCACTTTGATCTCTTCGCATGGACCTCCGGCGAGCGGCTGGAAGGCGTGGCTGGCGGGCGCATTCTCTATTTTGATTGTCCCAATATGCGATACACATGTCAATGTGTGCGAGTGAACATAGCCGTGCCAAGAGCGATGAAATTGCGATCTTTGAGCCAGATATCAACACATTCTCTTGACATTCTTGCATCGAGGACCACAGGTTCGGCGAGGCTAGATCGCCCTCGAAAACAGTCTCATAAAGTGGACATCTGTATACGGCATGGATATCGACTGGACTTCTGAAGACCATGCATTCCGGGCTCGCGTGCGCGCATTCCTGAAGGCCGAACTGCCGTCCAATTGGGACGAGATCTCCCGCCACGGCCCTGGCTCGCGCGAACAGACCGAGTTCAGCCTCGAATTCTGCCCGAAGCTTGCGGAGGCGGGGCTACTTGTCCCCCACTGGCCGCTCGAGTGGGGCGGCGGCGACCGCCCCGCATGGGAGCACTTCATCCTCGGCGAGGAGATGTGGGCGGCCGGCGAGCCGCGCGGCGGACAGTACATGAACGTCAACTGGATCGGACCGACGCTGATGCGATTCGGCTCGGAGGAGCAGAAGGCGCTCTTCGTCCCGCAGATGGCCGCGGGCCGCGCCATCTGGTGCCAGGGCTTCTCGGAACCCGACGCCGGTTCCGACCTCGCCCGGCTGCGAACGCGCGCCGTGCGGGACGGCGACCACTATGTCATCAACGGCTCCAAGATATGGACGTCCTACGCGGGTATGGCCAAGCACTGTTTCCTGCTCGCCCGCGCCGGGACGGGCGACGACAAGGCGGGGATCGCGATCTTCCTGACCGACATGTCAACGAAAGGCATCGAGGTGCGCTCCATACCGAGCCTGATCGGTCACGGCGACATCCACGAGGTGTTCTTCACCGACGTGCGGGTGCCGGTGAGCATGCGGCTGGGCGACGAGGGTGAGGCCTGGTCGATCATCAACTATTCGCTGGCCAACGAACGCGTGGGCATCCCCCGCTACGAGTTCGCCAGCCGCGTGCTCGACCAGATGGTCGACGAACTGAGGCGTCGTGGCATGGCGGAGGATCCTGTCATGCAGGTCAGGGCAGGCTCGGCGGCCGCCGCCTGCGAGGCGGCGCGGCTGCTTGTCTATCGCACCGTCGACAAGCGTGCGCGCGGCGAGGCTATCGGCGCCGAAGCCAGCTTGGCCCGCGTCGCCGTCGCCGAGGCCGATCATATCGTGACCGACTTCGGCATGGAGTTCCTGCCCGACGCCTTCTGCGGGACCGACCATACGGCTTTCGTCGCGCATCATGAACGCGCCATCGTCACAGGCATCGCCGCCGGCGCCACCGAGATCCATCTAGGCCTCATCGCCCGGCGTTGGCTCGGCTTGCCAAAGGGAGACTGAGACTTGCGCTTTGATCCGAATGCCGACCAGGCGGCTTTCCTGGCGGTTCTCGAGCAGATGATGACGGCGCCGGAGGCGTCCTGGCGGATTTCGCCGGACTGGTCGCGCTATGTCTGGTCGGCCGAACTCGACGCGACGCTGGAGAGCAATGGCTTCCTGGACTGCACCCTCGAGGAAACGCTCGGCCTGCCGGCCGCCGCCGCGATGACGTATCGCATGGCGACCCTTCCGGTCCTTGTCGAATGTGCCGCCTCATCGATGCTGCGTCCGCGGTGTGCGAGCGATCTGCCGCGCCCGATCGCCGTGCTCGAGCAGCGGCGCGACCAGATCGCGCCATTCCTTCCTGTCGCGCGCTCCGTCATCTCGATCGGCGGCGACGGTATTGAGGCCGCGATCATCGAAGTCGGCGACGTCGAGCCGGTCGAGAGTCTCTATTCCT
>JAUYMV010000223.1 GCA_030698645.1 Mesorhizobium sp. | reverse complement strand
ATGCGTACCCGACCGGTCGGCTCGAGGTGCGTGACGGGCAGGAGCGCCACGCGCGTCCCTCCGCCAATCGGCGCCGCGACGAGGTCACCTTGGGTCGGGGGCGCCAGATTCAGAGTGCCGCGCAGCCGGCCGCCGGCTCTCCGCAACGTTCCGGAATTGGGCGCCACGACCGCCGCCCGTCCGGCAACGACTTCGTCTATCCGGTGGGGCATCGCGCGACAGATCGGATCGGCCATCAGCAGCGTTTCGGCGAGCGATCCTCCGGCCCCCGCGCGGCCTGCCTCCTGCAGCACGATGACCGCCTCGGCGAGCCCCAGCGCGCTGCCGCCATTTTCCGACCCGACCAGCAGGCCGAAAACGCCGAGGTCCGCCAGCGCCGCGGTTATGCCCGCGCCGCCGTCGCGTGCGAAGGTTCCGGCCACGGATTTCCGCAGCATGGCCTGGTCTGGTGACTGCTGGAAGTTCATTGGCCGGTTCTCCTTTCGCCGCGCGGCAGGCCGAGGACCCGTTCCGAAAGGATATTGCGCTGGATCTGCGAACTGCCGGCGTAGACCGTCTCGCCTCGCGACGTGAAATAGATGCGCCGGAAGCGCTCCGCGATCGGCGAGATCGCGTCGAGTTCCGGCCCGAGCAGTTCCACCGCAACGCGCGCGATCCTCTGGTGCAGACTGCTCCAGAGCAGTTTGAGGAAGCTGGCCTCCTCGCCGATATGCGCACCGGAGGAAAGCCGGCTGATGAAGCGCATGTTGTGGTAGCGCATGATCGACAGTTCGGCTGCGATGGAGCCGATCTCGGCACGCAGCGCGTCATTGATAGTCCTTGCGCGCAAGGCGTGGTTGGCGAGTGCGCGAAGCTCCTCGCTGAAGCGCGCCTGCCGGTAGAGCCTGGTCGTGGCGCGCTCGAATCCCAGCACCTCGACGGCGACGTTCCATCCCCTGTCGCGCGGCCCGATCAGCGAGTCGTCCTCCACCTCGACATCGGTGAAGAAGACTTCGTTGAAATGGCGCAGCCCGTTGATGTGCCGGATCGGGCGAACCTCGATGCCCGGCGTGTCCATCCGCACGATGAACAGCGACATGCCTTTGTAGGGCGAAACGTCCATGTTGGTCCGCGCCAGCAGGATGCAGTGGCTGGCGAAATGCGCATAGCTCGTCCAGATCTTCTGGCCGTTGAGTATCCATTTGCCGTCCCTTCGTTCGGCTCGGGTCTTGATCGACGCCAGATCGGAACCTGCATTGGGCTCGGAAAATCCCTGGCACCACGTGTCTTGCATCCGCAGAATTCGAGGCACGTAGTGATGCTTCTGTTCCTCGGTGCCGACGCTGAGGATGATCGGCGCCACCAGTTCGCGTCCGATCGTGTTGATGCTTTCGGGAGCCGAAGCGGCGCCCAGTTCCTCGTTCACGATCAGGTCGTCGACATGATCGCGCTCCTGTCCTCCGTAGGCCTTCGGCCAGGCAATTCCTGAGTAGCCCGCGGCGTAGAGGCGACGCTCCCAGTCGATCATGAAGCCCTGTTCCGCCTCTTCCGACATTGCCGGCCAGAATACGCCCTGCTTCCAGTTCTCCGGCAGGTTCTCGGCGAGCCACGACCGGACCTCGGCACGGTAGGCCTGCTGCCCTGGGGTGAATGAGATATCCATGCCGTTCCGGTCCGTTGGGGGTGGTTGTCGTCAGCAGCCGCGCGTCAGCGCCCGACAAAGACTGGCGCGCGTTTCTCGCTGAAAGCGAGCATCGCCTCCTTGGCGTCCTCGCTTCGGCCAAGCTGGATCGTCATCTCCTGCTCGTAGCGGTATCCGTCGCGCAGGCTGAGCTGCTCGATGTTGTTGAGCGACTGCTTGGCAAGCTGGGCTGCAAGCGGGCTATGACCCGCGATGCGAATGGCCATCGACCGCGCCGCCGAAAGAAGCTGATCAGGCGGCACGCAGGCTTCGACAATGCCCAACCGGTAGAGCTCCTTGCCGTCGACCCGATCGCCGGTCAGCATCATCCGCCGCACGTTGGAGCGGCCGAACAGCTGCATCGCGTGACGGCAACCGCCCATCAAGCCGACCGTGACTTCAGGCAGCCCGACAACCGCCGCCTCCGAGGCGATCAGGATGTCGCACGAGGCAACGATCGCGAGACCGGCGCCGAGTGCTGCGCCATTGATCGCGCCGATCACCGGCTTGGTGCACTCGCGCACGGAATGATAGCTTTCCCGTGCGCTGCGCTGGTTGCGTCGGCGGCCTCCGGGCTCCCAGGCCTTGCCGACCCGCGCCTTGATGTCCACGCCGGCGCAGAAGGCGCGGCCTTCGCCGGTGAGGATCACGACGCGAACGTCGTCGCGGTCGGACAGGCAGTCCATCGCGAAGATCAATTCCTCCTGCGACAGGTCGTTCTGCGCGTTCACGGGCGGGTTGGCAATCGTCACCGTGGCGACGAAATCGGCGATGTCGATCCGGTGGTGTGTCAAGTTGAACAGGTCCATCTGGATACTCCTCGTCATTCTGTCAGCGTTCGTCGGGCGGCGAGAACATCGCGCGCAGGTCGACCTTGCGGATCTTGCCGGCGGCGTTGGTCGGCATGGCGTCGAGAATCTCGAGCCGCTCCGGATATTTCTGGCGCGCGATCCCGGCTTCCGTCAGATGCGTAGCGACCTGGCCGAGTGACAACGAGGCGCCGCTTTCGAGGACGCAGACCGCCACCATCATCTCGCCCCGCTCGCCGTCCGGCACGCCGATCACCGCGCATTGCCTCACCTGGGGCAGTTCGGAGACGAGGTCCTCGACCTCCTTCGCGCTGATGTTCTCACCCTTGCGGATGATGATATCCTTCCTGCGGCCGACGACGGTGACGTAGTTCTCCGCATCGAGATGCCCGAGATCGCCGGTGCGCAGCCAGCCGTCGGCCGTGAAGGCGGCGGCATCGAGCCGGCTGTCGACATAGCCGAGAAACACCTCGTCTCCCCGCGACTGGATCTCGCCGATCTGGCCGGGGCCAAGGATGTGCGACTCGTCGTCCAGATCGGCAATACGCACCCGGTTCTGCGGATGCACCTTGCCATCGGTGGTCGCCGCCTTGGCCGGGTCATCGCCGACCCCGCCGGAAATCGTCGGATGCTCGCTGCATCCGTAGGTCCGCATGGCGCGAATGCCGCGCGCCTGCGCCTTGCGGATGAGGCTCGGCGGCACGTCGGCGCCGCCGCAGCGGAAGATGCGCAATGATCGGATGTTCTCGGCCATTGCCGGATCCTCCAGCAGGCCTTGGAGAAACGGCGTCGCACCGACCGTCCAGGCGCACTGCTCGCGCGCGATCAGTTGTGCCGCCTCGTGGATATCCCAGATGTCCAGGAGGCACACCTTCAGCCCCCGCACCGGCCCGGCGATGCAGGCATAGGCAAAGCCGGTGATATGAGTCAGCGGCGAGCCCATGAACAGCGAGTCTTGCGGTCCGATGTCGGTCGCGAGCAGGACCGACCACGCTTCGCTCAGAAGCGTCGCCTGGGAGTGGCGCACCCCTTTCGGCTGGCCCTCGGTCCCCGATGTGTAAAGGTAGAGCGCGTCCTTCGTGGGATCGGTCTCGGCGAACGCCGTCGCGCCGCCCTGCGCGAGCAGGTCTTGACCGCGGGCCAGAAGCGCATCGAAACTCAAAGCATCGGGATGATCTCCCCGACAGACGATCATCTGCGCCCCGACGCCACGGGCGATCGGCGCGATCATGTCGGCGAAGCGGAACCCCCGGTAGGTCTCGGGCATGAAGACGAACCGCGAGCGTGCATCCGTGAGCAGGAAGCTCACTTCCCTGTTGCGATAGATCGAGACGATCGGGTTGCAGATGGCGCCGATCCGCATTGCGGCCAGGGCGATGAGCACCGTCTCGGCCCAATTCGGCATCTGGTAGCTGATCGTATCGCCAGCTCGTGCGCCGATATCGATCAGCCCGAGGGCGAGCGTCTCCGCCTCGCGGCAGAGTTCCGCATAGCTCATGCGTCCGCCCGCATGGACCAGCGCCGTGCGCGCAGGCGCTTCGCGGCGGTGATTGTCCAGATAGTCCCAAAGCCTGCGAGGAACGGACGGCGCGTCGGAGGCGGCGGTGCTGCTCATGGATTGTGTCCCGCGCCGGCGATCTGTCGCTCCGACGAGGCCGCCATGACTCGAGGCGGGTTCAGCATTCCGCCATCGGCCAGCAGGACCTGCCCGGTCACGTAGGAAGACAGGTCCTGCAGCAGGAACAGCGCAAGTCCGGCGATATCCGACGTGGTTCCGGCGCGCTGAAGCGGCGTGTTGCGCTCCACCTCGCGCCATTGCTCGGCCGCGAAACGCTCGATCATGCGCTCGGTGCGCACATAGCCGGGCGCGATCGCATTGACGCGAATGCCCAGATGGCCGAGTTCGGACGCCGCGCCGCCGACGAAGTGGTGCAACGCCGCCTTGGCTGAGCCATAGGCAATCTGGTTGGGCAGGCTTGCGAAGCCGGCGGACGAACCGATCAGGACAATGGACCCCCCGCCCGCCTTTGCCATTCGGCCGGCAGCGACGCGGGTAACGTGAATTGCCTGGAAGAGATTGAGTTCGAACGTCCGCGCGACAAAATCGGCATCGAATTCGAGGAGCGGGCGTCCGTCCGAGGCCCCCACGATGTCGACCGCACCGTCCAGCCGTCCGAAACGCGCGTCGACCTCCTCGAAGACGCCGGCGACCGCCGATTCCTGGCGGACGTCGGCGCAGAACGCCTGCCCGCCGATTTCGTCGGCGACCTTCTGGGCGAACCGGATGTCGAGATCGATGCACGCGACGCGGGCGCCAGCCTGCGTCAGCGCGTGGCAAGTCTGTCGCCCGATGCCTCGTCCGGCGCCGACGACCGCAACGACCCTGCCGTCCAGCCTTGACCGGGCGCCGTAGTCTGGCACTGCCTCCCCATCGAATTCAATGCGCACGCACTTTCCTCCCGACGCCCATTCCTAGCGGAAATTCACCTACCGATCAATCGGTAGGCAAAAAAATCGCCCGGCTGCTTATCTAATTGTTTTCGATTATTATTATGTCGATGTTCGTATGCTTGCTCTTGTCCTGGGGTCGGCCCCTTGATAGGTTTGCCCTTCGCGGGAGTCGGGACAAGACCGGTCCGAAAGACCCGAATTTCGAGCTAACGATTTGTCTTGAAAGACTTTAATCGGCAGCCTGATCATATTGACAGGTGTGCAATTTAGCCGATAGGTCTAGCCTTCCGATCGGTAGTCTATTTCGATGGACGAGGGTGTTTTTCATGGATGGCGCTTCGGCG
>JAUYMV010000222.1 GCA_030698645.1 Mesorhizobium sp. | reverse complement strand
ATCGGCTCGCTGTTCGTGGGACGCGTCGAGAGCGAGGTCGCGGTGGCCGGAAAGACCGGCATCGTCCCGTCGATCGGCGGCTGGGCGCGGACGACCGGCTACAACACCATCTTCATCGACGACCGCGACCCCTACGCGCACGGCTTCGTCGTCAAGTGACGAGTCGCATTCGCGACGCGGAGCGACGTTTCCCGACACTGGCTCGGTTTGTCGCATATTTATACACTGCCTCTTCGGCAGGCGCGGATGTGCATTTTTGCCGTTGCAATCCGATATCGAACGGCTACGACTAGGCAGACAACAAAAGAACGCGCCTTGGCAGGCGACGATCTCGGGGAACGGCGAACGATGCAGTACTTCTTCCAGCAGCTCGTCAACGGGCTGACGCTGGGCTCGATCTACGGGCTGATCGCAATTGGCTACACGATGGTCTACGGGATCATCGGCATGATCAACTTCGCACATGGCGACATTTTCATGCTCGGCGCCTTCACGGCGCTGATCGTCTTTCTCATCCTGGGCGCGCTGTTCTATTCGGTGCCTCTGGTTATCGCGCTGCTGATCATGATGGTCGTCGCGATGATCGTCACCAGCCTCTACAACTGGACGATCGAGAAGGTCGCCTACCGGCCGCTGCGCGGTTCGTTCCGCCTCGCCCCCCTGATCACGGCCATCGGCATGTCGATCGCCATTTCGAACTTCGTCCAGGTCACCCAGGGTCCGCGCAACAAGCCGATCCCGCCGCTGGTGACCACGGTCTACGAGGTCTTCGGGATCTCGATCTCGCTCAAGCAGATCATCATCGTGGTGGTCACCTCGTCGCTGCTGGCGATCTTCTGGTATCTCGTCAACAAGACGTCGCTCGGGCGCGCCCAGCGCGCCTGCGAGCAGGACCGCAAGATGGCGGCGCTGCTCGGCATCGACGTCGACCGCACCATCTCCATCACCTTCATCATGGGCGCCTCGCTCGCCGCCGTCGCGGGCACGCTCTACCTGATGTATTACGGCGTGGTTTCCTTCTCCGACGGGTTCGTCCCCGGCGTGAAGGCCTTTACCGCCGCGGTTCTCGGCGGCATCGGCTCGATCCCCGGCGCCGTTCTCGGCGGCCTGCTGATCGGCTTCATCGAAAGCATGTGGTCGGCCTATTTCTCGATCGACTACAAGGACGTCGCGGCCTTCTCGATCCTCGCTATCGTGCTGATCTTCCTGCCGTCCGGGCTGCTCGGCCGACCCGAAGTCGAGAAGGTGTGAGTCGATGGCAATGACCGCATCCGATCGGCCCGCGCAGGACACGGTCATGACGACGGCGTTGAAGGAGGCAGGCTATGCCGGCCTGATCACCTTCGGCCTGTTCTTCCTGATCGTCGGGCTCAAGACCGACCAGAACATCCACAACGAACTCATCCTGGTGCAGCGCTGGGGCCTGCTCGCCATCCTGGTCCTGATCGCCGCCGCCGGCCGCTTCCTGATGGCAGCCTACGTGCGGCCTCAAATGGCGCGCCGCGCCTCCGCCCGGGCCGCGGCGAAACCGGCGGCAGTTG
>JAUYMV010000221.1 GCA_030698645.1 Mesorhizobium sp. | reverse complement strand
CGCGGTCCGCGCCTTTCGCCCCGCCTTGACGTCATTGCACGCGCCCTCGGCCGGCAGCGCGACCGACAGCTGCGTGACGATCTCGCCCGGCTTGATGCCGGCCACGGTCTGCTCGACCGGTTCGATGCGGCTGCCCGAGGCGCCCGCCACCGTCGCCGTGGCGCCGAGCGCGATCAGGCAGGCGGCGAGGTCGCCATAGGGCGCCTTAACGAAGAGATTGCCGCCGACCGTCGCCATGTTGCGCAGCGTCGGCGAGGCGACCAGGTCGAGCGCCGGCCGCAGGAAGGCGAGCGCAGGCTCGGCCTCGAGGTCGGCGAGCGGCGTCGCCGCTCCGATGGTGGCCGCGCCGTCCGTGACGGAAATGAAGGAAAGACCCGCCTTGCGCAGGCTGACCAGGCTGGTGAAGGCGTCGGTGCCGGCATTCAGCGCCGGCATCACGGCGGTGCCGCCGGCGATGATCCGTGCGCCGGAGGCCGACAGGAATTGATGCGCCTCGGGCACCGAGCCCGGCGTCGCGACCGATTGCAGCATGGTCTCCTCCCAGAGATCAAGCGCGCCGCAGTTTCCTCCCGCGGCCTCTTGATTATCTATTATCGATAAATGAAAATGGCTTTGTCAACAGCGCGGGCGCCGAATAAGACGCTGCAACGCAGCAAGGGCGTGGGGATTCGGACGATCATGGCTGAAACGCAGAAGGCAAGGTCGGCGGACGGCGCCAGCGCGGGCTTCGTCAACACGCCGCTGCGCCAGCGCCTGAAGGAGGCGCTGCTGCGTCGCATCCTCGGCGGGCACTACGATCCGGGAGAACGGCTGGTGGAACTGCGCATCGCGGAAGAATTCGGCACCAGCCAGGGCCCGGTGCGCGAGGCGCTGCGCGAACTGGAGGCGACCGGCCTCGTCACCAACCTGCCGCGCCGCGGCACCTATGTCGCGGAAGTCATGGGCGAGGGACTGCGCGAGATCTACACGGTGCGCGGCGCGCTCGAGGAGCAGGCGACGCGCATCGCGACGAAGCGCGGCGCCTGCGATCTCGATCAGCTGCAGCGCGAGGTCGACCTGATGCGCGCCGCCGCCGAGAAAGGCGACACGCAGGGCGTCGTCGACCATTCCGTCGCCTTCCACCGCGCCATCATGGCGGCGGCGAAGAACCGGCTGCTGCTCAACATCTGGCAATCGCTGCAGATCGAGACGCGCACCACCATCACCCTCCTGACCGATGGGCTCGACCTCGTCGAGATCGCCGACAGCCACCAGCCGATCGTCGATGCGATCGCGTCCGGCGACGCCGAGACCGCCGCCCGGGTGGCGCGGGAGCACCAGGACTGGTTCGAAAGGCTGCCGGTGCCGCTCCGCCTCGCCGGCGTGGGCCGCGCGCCATGACAGAAGCCGGCCCATTCGCGTCCCGACGCGGGCCGGTCGTCGCTTGAAGGGAACCGAGACTAGATCTTGCGGCGCCAGCCGGCGTGCAGCCAGTCCAGGAATGCTGGCTCGGGCAACGGCCGGCTCATCAGATAGCCCTGACCCTCGTCGCAGCCCCAGCCGGCTAGCGTGTCATAGGCGCTCTGCGTCTCGACGCCCTCGGCGACGACGCGGTAGTCGAGCGCATGCGCCAGGTCGATGATGGAGCGGACAAGTACGCGGTTCTTGCCGTCGCTGTCGAGCGTGCGCACGAAGCTCTGGTCGATCTTGAGATATTGCGCGGGCAACTGTCCGAGATAGCTCATGTTCGAATAGCCGCTGCCGAAATCGTCGATGGCGATGTCGAAGCCCCGGCTGCGCAGCCGGCCGAGTTGCTGCAGCATGAGCCTCGGATTGCTGGCGAGCGTACCCTCGGTGAACTCGAGCTCGACCAGCGCCGGATCGACGCCGGCCGCCTCGGTCTGCCAGAGCATGCTGTCGACGAATTCCGGCTCCTCGAGGTTCTTCGGCGAGATGTTGATGGAAATCCGCAGGCCGGGGTGGGTTTTCTGCCAGCCGGCGACGGCTCTCGTGGCGTGCCGGATGACCCAGCCGGTCAGCGGCGTAATCAGCGCCGTCGTCTCGGCAAGCGGCACGAACTCGGCTGGAGACACGACGCCGAGTTCGGCGTCGGTCCACCGGATCAGCGCTTCGGCGCCGATGCAGTTGCCCCTTTGCATCGCGATGCGCGGCTGGAAATGCAGTGCGAGCCGGTCGGCCGCGGCAAGTGCCTCGGGGAGCTTGGCGAGAATGCGGAAGGAGCGCTTGTGCGCATCGTCCGATGTCCGGTCATACCAGGCCCAGCCGTCGAAGCCGCGCCGGCTGTCCTGCGCCGCGGCGAGCGCGGAGCGCAGCATTTCATTTGCCGCCGCTGCCGTGTCGTCCAGCGGCGTGACGCCGACGCCGATGCGGCTGTTGATCGGAATGCCGTGGCAGCGGATCGGCTCCTGGAACCGCGTGACGATGTCGGCCACGACCGGGGGCGGTTCGGCCGTGGTGCCGCCTTCGGCGAAGAAGGCGAAGCTGAGCACGCTGACGTGGTAGACAGGCGATCCGGCCGGCAGCAGGCCGAGCAGCCGCGCCGCGCCCTCGCGCACGAAATCCTCGGAATAGCTGTGCCCGAGCGCCCGCAAGATCTCGTTGAAGTGCCGCGCCTCGGCGAGCGCCACCAGCACGAGATGCGGACGCTCGCAGGCGGCCGAATGCCGGGCAAAGTCATCGAGGAACTGCACGCGGTTCGGCAGCAAGGTGACGTGATCGACGCGGCCGATGCGGCGGACCGCCTCGTTGTTCTCGCGCACGAGCAGTTCCATCCGGCCGATCAAATCGGCCGTCGAGCCCGAATCAGCCGATGTCTTCACGGATTCTGCGGCGTTTTCCTCTGCCATGTACTCCATACCACTGCCCGAACCTGTTTCGACCATATGTTCCGAGTCTGAACGTCGGATTAAGGTGGCCGACCACAATGCAACCTGCGGATGGCTTCCACCGGCTCGCTGGCGGCCCAGGGACCGGGGAGACCGCCGGAACTGACGGTTTGGAGGCGCCCCTGCGGTGTCGTTCGCGTCTCGTCGCCGCGCTGACGCCCGTCTGTGCCCCGCCGCCGGTATCTGGTAGATTGGGCGGATGGGGGAGTCTTCGAGAGTGAAGCCATGAGCGCACAGGATTCCGACGACATGCGCGTCGCCGACTACGTGCTCGGCCTGATGGACGCCAAGGAAACCGCTTTCTTCGAACGCGACATGCGCAGGGATCCAGCGCTCGCGCTGGCGGTTTCGGCCTGGCAGCAGCGTATCGCCAAGCTGGAGGAGCCGGTCGGACCGATGACGCCGCAGGCCGAGATGCAACGGCGCATCCGCGACGAACTCATCGCCGCGCAGGGCAGGTCGGCGCCGGCGATGCCGCGGCCGGCCGGCGCGCAGCGAGCCTGGTGGCGCGACCTCGTCCTGCCGGCGATCGGCTTTGCCCTGATCGTCGGGCTGATCTGGTCCTTCATGCGGTCCTGATCGAGCCCTGCTTCTTTAGAATAATTCCAACCTATTGATTTTACGTGGTCTTTAACTTGACAAATGTTGACAAGTATTGAGAATCCCCTATGAATTGAGGCGAAGCGCCATCGGCGCGCCCTGGTGTGCCGGCCTTGAACCGGCATGTCTGGAGGACACCTTGCCATCTATCCCATGGCCGCGCCCGCGCGCGGTGAAATCCCGTCCGACGGAGGCCTGGCGCCCGAACCACGCCGCGCCCGTGCCCCGCCACCGCCGGGCTTTTCCCTGGAGACACCGATGAACACCCAGCCCCGGCGCCTGTTGGCGCTCGCGACGACCGCCCTGCTTACCGCCTTCGCCCTGCCGGCCGAGGCGCAGACCGATCCGAAGGCGGTTCTCGTCACCTATTCGGACATCGCGCTCGCCACCTACGAAGATGCGCTGATCACGGCCAGGGCGCTCGACGCGGCCGTCGATGCGCTGATCGCCGCGCCGTCGCAGCGGACGCTCGACGCGGCGCGCGCCGCGTGGAAGGCGTCGCGCATCCCCTATCAGCAGAGCGAGGCCTACCGCTTCGGCAATGCCATCGTCGATGCCTGGGAAGGCAGGGTGAATGCCTGGCCGCTCGATGAGGGGCTGATCGATTATGTCGATCCGAACTACGGCGCCGAATCCGACGACAACACGCTCTATACCGCCAATGTCATCGCCAACCCGTCGATCACAATCAACGGCGTGGCGACCGACGCGTCCAGCATCACGCCGGAATTCCTCTCCGGCACGTTGCAGGAGGCGGGCGGCATCGAGTCCAACGTGGCGACCGGCTATCACGCCATCGAGTTCCTGCTCTGGGGCCAGGATCTGAACGGCGCCGGGCCGGGCGCCGGCAACCGTCCCTTCACCGATTTCGACGCGGACGCCTGCACCGGCGGCAATTGCGAGCGGCGCGCCGCCTATCTTTCGGCCGCCTCCGATCTGCTGGTCGCCGACCTCGCCGAGATGGTCGCCAACTGGACCGCCGACGGCGCCGCCCGAAAGGTGCTCGTCGAGGGCGACCCGAAAGCCGGCCTGTCGACCATCCTGACCGGGCTCGGCTCGCTGTCCTACGGCGAACTGGCCGGCGAGCGCATGAAGCTCGGCCTCTTGCTGCACGATCCGGAGGAGGAGCACGACTGTTTCTCCGACAACACCCACATCTCGCATCTCTACGACGCGATCGGCATCCGCAATGTCTACGGCGGCGCCTACCAGCGGGTCGACGGCTCGATGGTGACCGGACCATCGCTGTCGACGCTGCTCCGCGAGAGCGACGCGGCGGTTGATATGGAACTGTCGGCCAAGCTCGACATGACGATCGCCGCCATGGAGGCGATGCGCAAGCGCGCGGAAGGCGGCGAGGCCTACGACCAGATGATCGGCGAGGGCAATGCCGAGGGCAACGCCGTGGTGCAGGCGGCGATCGACGGCCTCGTCGCGCAGACCAGGGCGATCGAGCGCGCGGCGGCCGCGCTGAAGCTCGATGCGATCTCCTTCGGAGGCTCCGACAGCCTTGACAATCCGGGAGCGGTTTTCCAGTAGACGGATGTAATGTTATTACATATCACACTTACTGGCTTGAACCGGGGGAACCGACCATGACCGACCGAATTGCCGCGCTGCTCGCCTCCGCGCTGGCGATCGGCCTGACTGCCGCGCCTGGCTTCGCCGCCGATCCCGCCGCCGTCGAAACGCCGGCCGAGGCGCCGGCGAGCTATCCCTACATCGAGGGAACGCTCGATCTGGAACTGGGCAATGACTGGGTGTTCCGCTCGGACGACCCGGCCAACGAGACCAACGATCTCTACCTCAGCGGAAATCTCGGCCTCAAATTCGTGCTGACGCCGGTCTTCTCCATCAACACCGGCCTGACACTCGAAGCCGTCGCCGACCCGCTGCCCTTCGAGGACCGCTTCTTCGGCGACCAGGGCCTCTACGTCGACACGCTGAACGTTCAGGCCGATCTTGGCGGATTCACCTTCCTCGCCGGCAAGTTCGGCCCGGGGTTCGGCACCGCCTGGGACAACACGCCGGGCGTCTTCGGCACCGTCTTCGCCGAGGACTACGAGCTTGCCGAGCAGCTGGGCTTTGGCGCCGCCTATGCCTTCGACGCCGGTAACGGCGGCAAGCACACGCTCGGCGCCAACATCTTCTATGCCGACGACACCGTCCTGTCGGATTCGATCTTCACCCGGCGCGGCCGCAACGTCGTCGCCAATGGCGGCGCCGGCAACACCGGCGAACTCGACAATGTCTCGGTGACGCTCGACGGCGCGGAAATCGCCGCGCTGCCGGGCTTCAGCTACCACCTCGGCTACCGCCATCTGTCGGCCGGCGTCACCGAGACCGCCACCGAGAACGGCTTCGTCGCCGGCGTCACGAAGGAAACCGAGTTTCCCAGCGGCGTGACGCTCGGCGTCACCGCGGAACTCGCCTACTTCTCCGACGCCGCGGGCATCGCCGGCGACGACGCGCTCTATGCCACCGCCGGCCTGCAGCTTAGGCACGGTCCGTGGCATGGCGAAGTCGCCGCTACGCTCCGCACCATCGACTTTGCCGGTTCGACGCGGGATCGCGACCATGTCGCTCAGGTCTCGGCCGGCTATGAATTCGGGAACGGCATCGATATCTCTGGCGGCTATGCCCATCTGAGGGAAGCAGCCGTCGAATCCCACGTTCTCGGTCTTCGGCTGACCAAGTCCCTTGAATTTTCAACGCGCAAATAGGTCTTATGCTCGTTTGTCACTGCAACCTGATCAGCGAAAAGGAGATCGAGCAGACCATATTGAGGCTGCTCGAGGCGGATCCCTGGCAGCTCATCGTGCCGGCGAAGGTATACCATGCGCTCGCCAAGCGCGGGCGCTGTTGCGGCTGCTTCCCAAATGTGGTGGAAACGATCATCCGCGTGACCGAAGGGTTCCACGCGCGCACCGATCCGGGTGCGACGGAGATCGTGTCATACCTCGACCGCGTGCGCGGATTGCGCGGTCAGTTCGGGAGCAAGGGCCATGAAGGGCGAAAAGCAGGTCATCGAGCGGCTTAACGAGGCCCTCTTTCTGGAACTCGGCGCGGTCAACCAGTACTGGCTGCACTATCGTCTGCTCGACGATTGGGGCTTCCAGAAGCTCGCCAAGAAGGAGCGGG
>JAUYMV010000207.1 GCA_030698645.1 Mesorhizobium sp. | reverse complement strand
CGAATCCTGCCACCAGTCGGCCGCGCCCGCCGGCGCGACGAGCAGAAGAAGAAGGCTAGCCGAGCCGAGCAGACGCCGCATCCACACGCCCCGCGCTTGAAGGAGGAAAACTCGACTCTTGCTCACTGGCTTCAAAACGTGAACGTCGTCAAGTAGGCATCGCCGTTGACGCAGCCGGGCAGATCGGCCCGTCGAGGCGCGAAGGCCGGAAGACCTTCCAACCACCATCGCAGGCTGCCGGCAATCCGCCGCCGAACCAATGGAACGAAAGAGGAAAGCTACCGGATGGAACCGGATGCCCTGTTCCAATCCGGTAGCGAATGCCCGATATAACAATCACATCCGATACGCGATCGTGTCGTTCCAGAAGCGGTCGAGCCGCTGCAGGGCGCGGTTCATCTGCTTGAACTCTTCGGTGTTGATGCCGCCGACCTGTTCGATCGAGCCGACATGGCGCTCGTAGAGCTTGCCGACCACTTCGGCGACGTCGGCGCCCTTTTCCGTCAGGCTGACGCGGACCGAGCGGCGGTCGATACGCGAGCGCTGGTGGTTGATGAAGCCGAGGTCGACCAGCTTCTTCAGATTGTAGGACACGTTGGAGCCGAGGTAGTAGCCGCGCGAGCGCAGTTCGCCGGCCGTCAGCTCGGCATTGCCGATGTTGAACAGCAGCAGCGCCTGGATGGCGTTGATATCGGAACGGCCGTTGCGGTCGAATTCGTCCTTGATGACGTCGAGCAAGCGGCGGTGCAGCCGTTCGACGAGCTGGAGCGATTCCATGTAGAGCGTGCGGATTGCATCCTTCCGGTCATCTTGAACCGGGGCGGCCTTTGGAGCTGGTCGCGGGTTGATCATGGGTCTTGCCTCTCTTTTGACGCCCGGTGATTGTTTTGTTTCTCACCTTGGCCTCACCATAGCGCGGACCCATAAAATTCGACTTAAACCTCAGGCTTAACCAGAGCTTACGAGGCACCGTTCGAAAGGAAGACTAATTTTTGGTTAAGACGCCGTCCGGCGGCGCTGCCAGTAGAGCACGAACCGGAACGCCGCGTAGAGGATGGCTACCAGCGCGTGCGAGACGACGACGGTGGTCTTTGCGCCGAAGAGATCGGGGAAGCCGGCATACATCGCCGTCTCGACGATGGCGCACACCACCCAGATCACCGGCCCCCACGAGGTCAGCATCCACAGGCCGATGCCGGCGAACGGATAGATCACCGCCAGGATCGTCGCGGCGATCTGCCAGTGGACCGGCATCAGGTCGAAACGCCACAGCGGCCCGTCGTAATAGCCGATCAGGCGCACCCAGTAGAGCGAGCCGAACAGCAGGCAGTAGCCCGCGATGATGCGGTGAAACCAGGCGAAGGCCTGCTCGGCGGTCGACGGGCGCAGAATGGCGGGGCTGTCGCGGTAGGGCATCAGATTCCGAGCTCGCCGCCCGGCAGCGGATCGAAATAGGCCTCGATCGCCGCCTCGTCGATCTCGTCCAGCGTCGCCGGCCGCCATGTCGGCGTGTCGCCCTTGTCGATCATCACGGCGCGGATGCCTTCGAAGAAATCGTCGCCGCCGAGCATCCGGGTCACGATGCGGAACTCCATCCGCATGCACTCGTCCATCGACAGCATGGCGCCGAAGGTGATCTGCCGGAAGGCGACGTGCAGGCTGGTCGGCGAACGCCCGGCCAGCAGGCCAAGCGCTCCGGTGGCGAACTCGTCGCCGTCGGCGGCCGCCTTCTCCAGGCTGGCGATCAGGTCGCCGAGGCTGCCCAGCGTGAAATGATGTCCGATCGCCAGTTTTTCCGCCTCGTTCAGAAGAGGCGCCGGCGGCGGCGAAAGCTGGAACGGGGCCAGCACCGCGTCCGGCGTTCCGGTTTCCGCGATGCCGGCAAGGATCGCCGGAAAATCCTCCGAACGCACCGCATGCGTGCCAATCCCGCAGGCCAGCGTGTCGCCCGGTCCGATCCGCTTGCCGGTGAGGCCGAGAAACATGCCGAAGCCGCCCTTGAGGTGCGACAGGATGAAACTGCCGCCGACATCCGGGAAGAAACCGATGCCGGTCTCGGGCATCGCGAATTCGGCCTTTTCGCCGAGCACCCGGTGCGATCCGTGCGCCGAGATGCCGACGCCGCCGCCCATGACGATGCCGTCGATCAGCGCGACATAGGGTTTTTCGAACCGCGCGATCGCGGCGTTGAGCAGATATTCGTCACGGAAGAAACCGAGCCGGCTCTCGCCCGCCTGACGCGCCCTGTAGAGGTCGAGAAGGTCGCCGCCGGCGGAAAACGCCCTGCCCTCGGCCTGGATGACGACCGCGTCGACGGCATCGTCCGCCGCCCAGGCCTCGAGCGCGGCCGTCAGCGCATTGACCATGCGGTGCGTCACGGCGTTCAGCGCCTTGGGACGCGTCAGCGTGACGACGCCGGCCTTGCCCCGCCGCTCGAAGCGGATCTCCTTGCCGCCGCCAAAATCCATCATTCGCTCCCGTGCTGGCCAGAAGTGCTATGTGGCGTGCGAAGCTCCGTCAATGCCATGCGCGCGCGGAACGCCTGTCCAGCCGGTCGGGCTGGCGTTTGATGCCCGCGCGCCTGCCGTGTTAAGAGGCTCGTCGAGTGGAGAGCGAGACATGAACAGGCACAGCCGCAGCTTCAAGCCGGGCGAACGCAGCGTCGACGAGATCACCGGCGGCCGACGCCTGCGCCGCATGCGCAAGGCCGACTGGTCGCGCCGGCTGGTGCAGGAGAATCGCCTCACCGTCGACGACCTGATCTGGCCGATCTTCATCATCGACGGCGACAACCGCCGCGAGGAGATCCCGGCCATGCCCGGCGTCTTCCGCCTCAGCATCGATCTCGCCGTGCAAGAAGCCGAGCGCGCGGCAAAGCTTGGCATCCCGGCGCTCGCCACCTTCCCGAA
>JAUYMV010000190.1 GCA_030698645.1 Mesorhizobium sp. | reverse complement strand
GCGTCCAATGTCGCGATGACGAGGTCGCGCTCGGCGTCCACGTCCGGCGCGATGTGATGGGTGAACTGGCCGGTATCGTGCGAGAGCCCGGCATCGCGGTCGAAGCTGGCGGAGCCGAGCCAGAGCGGCCTGCCGTCCTCGCCTGCCTGCCGCGTCAGCCAGAGGCGCAGATGATGGCGACGCCCGGCGCTTGCCCCGTCCTCCTTCTCGAAGGCAAGATCCTGGCCGCGTCCCTCGAAGACGAGCGTCGAGACGGGCGCGTCGGCATAGGGCCGGCCGAGCACGACGCTGAGGCCGATCTCGACGCTGGTTTTCAGCGTGACGGCGTCGGCCGGCGTCCAGCCGATGGCCGCGAAGGCGCGGATCACGGACTCCTTTTCGCCGACGAGGCCGAGATTGATCGGGTCGCCTGGTATGCCCTGCAGCGTCGTCGTGCGCATCGGCGGCGGGGCCAGCCGGGCGGCGCGTTCGATGTCCGACCAGATCATCGGCGCCGCGACATAGGCGAGCGCGGCGTAGGCGGCGAGAAACGCCAGTCCGGCATAGATGGCGATGCGCTTGCGACGTCCCACGCTGGCTCCCCGACCGATGAACCGCGCGAGCCTACAGGACGCAGAGGGTCAGTGGCAGGCCTTGCGGCCGCCGCGGCGGTTGGCGATGTCGAAATGGAAATGATCGCGGTGATCGTGGTTGTAGCCGGGTCCGAGCACGGTCGAGAAATAGTCGCATGCGTCGGCGCGCACATTGTTGAGCAGGCTCTTTTCGCGGAAGCGGAAGAAGCCCGGCCTGCGCACACCGATCCGCTTGCCGTTGTCGAGCTCGATGCGGGAAATGTCGAGCGCGTTGCCCTTGGAATGTTCCGACATGCTGGAACTGCCGGCGATGCTGCGGCAGGAATAGCTCGACGCCTGGTGGATCGCCTTGACGCCGGTCAGGTAGCGCAGCCGCGTCGAGGGGCCGAGCTCCTGCTTGGTCCAGCGCGCGACCGCGACCGCCATGCGGCAGGTCAGCGTCGCCGCCGGCTTCATGGCGATGCCGCCGGACAGGCCGGACAGTTCGACCGGATAGTCGATGCCGCACGAGCCGCCATCCTGGATCGGCGGCAGATCCCTGAAGCTGGCGCCGAGCCGGCGTAGCTCGCGGCGGCAAGCGACCTCGTCGTCGGGCATGACGGCCGGTTGCACCGGGGGGGCACGGTATCCCGGCATGGGTTCGACGCCGGGTTCGCTCTGGACATCCGGTTCGCGGTAGACATCCGGATCGCTGTAGACATCCGGTCGCGGGACTATGCCGGTCATGCCGGCGCTGGTCGTGTACGGGGGCGTCGTGGCGGACGGCATGAGTTGCGCGCTGGCGGTGGGCAGGGCTGCCGTGCTGCTGACGTCGATCTCCGGCCGCACCACGTCCGTCATGCTGCAGGCCTGCAGCAGCAGCGCCGCGCCGGCAAGCAGACATCCGGCCGCGAGCGCGTTCCGCGCCGTCAGATGCATCGCTGGTTTCCCTGTCCTGTCCCGCGGCGGACCTTACGCGGCAAGGGTAAAGGAAAGCTCAGCGGCGGCGTTCAGACCTGTGGCGGGAGCGAGGCGGACCTCACTGGCAGAAGGCCGACCCCGGTCGGCGCTTCGCCAGGTCGAAATGGAAGTGGCTGGCGTGGTCGGCGTCGGAGCCGGGGCCGAGCACGGTGGTGAACGGCCCGCAGGCGGCGAGCCGGAGCGCGAGCAGGAACTCGCCCTCGGCGCGCGAGGCGGCGCTGCCGACGGTGACCACCCGCTTGTCCGACAGGGCGAAGGCGCCGAAATCGATCGCGTTGCCGAAGGCATGTTCGGAGAGCTTCTTCGTGCCGTTGCGCGCCCGGCAGACATAGGCCGAATCGTGGCGCACCTTCTCGATCGTCGCGTTGAGGATAACGCGCGCGGCGGGCGCGATGGTCTCGGCGGTGAACTTGGCCATCGCCTCGGCGGTGGCGCAGTTGAGCACGGCATCCGGCTCGAGCGGGATCGTCGCCGACAGGGTACTGACCGCGATCGGCCATGGAACCGAGCAGCCGGCCTTGTCGGCAAGCTGGGAGCGTTCCTCGAAACGGACGCCGAGCGCCGTCAGCCGCATACGGCAGGCCTTTTCGTCGGCGGGCATCTCGGCCGGGCGCGGCGGCGGCATGAGGTCGGGCGCGGCGGGCTTCTCCTCGACCTTGGGCGGCTCGGTCCCCGGCGCAGGGCCGGCATCGCCGGACGGCGGCGCGTCCTTTTCGAGCGCCGCAGGCGCGGCCGTGTCCGTGTCGCGTGGTTTCGGGTTTTCCGGGCGCGGCTCGGGCTTCGGCACGTCCTCCGGATCGATCGCGGCTTCCGGCTCGACGCGTTCCGCGTCACCCGGTTGCGCTGGTCGCGGCTGGGGCTTCACCAGATCGGCCCGCGAAATCGGCTCGGCGGACCACGCCGGTGCCGATGCGGCGCAGAGCGCTGGCAGAACCAGCATCGCCGCCAGAAAAGACGGCCTGGACGCCCGGAGGTAGCGAGAGATCATGGCGGACAACGAAGCGGAGGAGGCTCGGTTCCGGACAAATCGTCCGGCCTGGGAAACGCGCCTCAAGCCCCGATCATCTCGAGGCCCTCTTCCAGCCACTCGCCCAGCATCGGCCGGTTCATGAGATAGCGCACCGGCTTGATGTCGGTGCGGCGCTTGGCTTCGGCGATGGCTTCGTTGAACTCGCCGGCGTCATAGTCGCCGCGACCGACCCACATCAGCGCAACCAGTTCGGCCGCCTCATCGACATTGAGATCGCCGATCAGTTCGCGCAGCTCCCGTTCCGTCAGATCTTCGGACTCTTCCTCAGCGAGGCCGTCATGATGGTGGCTTTCGCGCGACTGGTCGTCGAGCTCGACCTCGTGCTCGGCGCCATCCTCGTAATCGGCGTTGATTCCCGCGCTGATGGCGCGCGCCTTCAGGATGAACAGCCGGACCGTGTCCGGGCCGATCGTCAGATCCCATTCCCTCTCGGGCTTGTGCTGCACGCGCGTATCTCCTCGGCCCGATCATAGCCGATTTCAGGAAAATGCAAGACGCAATCGCGCGCGCGGCGCGATGGATCGGCGGCCGGATTGACAGGTCGCGCGGCGCGCCCGAAATGGCGGCCGACCCTTCCGCTCCAAGGTGCATTCCATGGCCGTGCTGTTTTCCCCCAAGATCCTGCCGATCCTGCTTCTCGTCGCTTCCAACGTCTTCATGACCTTCGCCTGGTACGGCCACCTCAAGTTCAAGATGTCGCCCCTGTGGATCGCGGTGATGGCGTCGTGGGGCATCGCCTTCTTCGAATACTGGCTGGCGGTGCCGGCCAACCGGATCGGCCACGCCGTCTACTCGGCGGCCGAGCTGAAGACCATCCAGGAGGTGGTCACGCTGGCGGTCTTCGCCGTCTTCTCCGTATTGTTCCTGAAGGAGGCGATCACCTGGAACCATCTGATCGGCTTCGCGCTGATCGCCGCCGGGGCGGCGTTCATCTTTCGCGCCTGACGGTCCGTCGACATGCGCGGGCCGCCGCCTTGGCAGGCGGGCCCCGTCGTTGTAGTTACACGTCATGAGCGTTTCGACGAAAGCGAGCATGGATCCGCAGGCGCCGTCCGAGATCGGCGGCGCATGCCTCAGCCGCGCCGCGCGGCGCACCGCCAACCTGCTGACCCGCACCTACAATGCCTATCTGGCGCCTTCGGGGGTCGAGGTGACGCAGTTCAGCATCCTGTGCACGATCGCGCGCGGCAATGCCGGATCGGCATCCGAGCTGGCCGATCTCGTCGGCGTCGAGCGCTCGACGCTGGCGCGCAATCTCGATCGCCTGGCGGCGGCCGGGCTGGTGCGCGCCGAACCCGGCGAAGGCCGTCGCATCGTGCATGTGCTGACGCAAGAAGGCATGCAGCGCATCGCCGCCGCGCAGCCGCTCTGGCGCAAGGCGCAGGACGCGCTGCTGGCCGAATTGCCGGCAAACCAGGACGTCGCGCTGCTGGACGATTTTCGCCTGCTGCGCAGGGCGGCGCACGCCGCGCAGCGAACCCTGGCGATGCAACAATCGACAACAGAAAGTTGATATCCGCCGGCATGGCGGATTTGTTCCGTTGCGGTATCCTTGTTCGGGACGAAACCGTCGTGGCGGGCGTTTGTAGACGAGATGCCCCCGCATCCAAGGAGAATTCCATGTCGACCCGCATCATGCTTGCCGCAGCAGCCTTCGCCCTCTCGTTTCCGCTGTTCGCGGTTCCCGCCTTGTCCGCCGGGTCCGGCGGCGGCACGGAGACCACCCAGAAGTGCAAGGAGGGCGAGGTCTGGAGCCAGACCGAGAACAAATGCGTGCCCGCCAAGCAGGGCGCCGTCGACGACGACAGCCTCTACGCGGGCGGCCGCGCGCTGGCGCTCGCCGGGCGCTATGGAGAGGCGATCAACGTGCTCAGCCTCGCCGCGAACAAGAACGATCCGCGCATCCTGAACTATCTCGGCTATGCGCACCGCAAGGCGGGCCGGGTCGAGGTCGGGCTCGGCTATTACGAGGAGGCGCTGCGCGCCGATCCGGACTACACGCTGGCGCGCGAATATATGGGCGAGGCCTATCTCTCGATCGGCGACATCGCGGCGGCCCGGGGCCAGCTCGACGAGATCGAGAAACGCTGCGGCAAGGGCTGCGCGGAGTTTGCCGAGCTGGAAAAGCAGATCGCCAGCTTCGTCAAGGGCGGCTGAGCCGATCCTCGCCCGCCATCGCCGAGCCGGGCGCTAGTCGCCCCGGCTCAGCCGGACGACCTGCCCGTCCGTTTCGTCGGTGAGCAGCCAGATGGCGCCGTCGGGCGCGACGTTGACGTCGCGGATGCGGCCGAACGCGCCATCGAGCATGCGCTCCTCGGCGACGATGTTGCCGTTCGCATCGCGGTCGAGGCGCGACAGAAGCTGGAACTTCAGCGCGCCGGCGAGCAGGTCGCCCCGCCATTCGGGGAACATCGCGCCCTCATAGACCACCAGGCCGGACGGCGCGATCGACGGGTCCCAGTAGTGCACCGGCTGCTCGTAGCCGGGCGCCTCGGTGCCCTGGCCGATCTTCGTGCCACTGTAGTCGACGCCGTAGCTGATCACAGGCCAGCCATAGTTCCTGCCGGCCTGCGGGGTGTTGACCTCGTCGCCGCCCTTGGCGCCATGCTCGACGGTCCAGAGCGTGCCGGCGGAATCGATCGCCAACCCCTGCGGGTTGCGGTGGCCCTTCGACCAGATCTGCGGCAGCGCGCCGCCGGCCCCGGACGCATAGGGATTGTCGGACGGCACGGAGCCGTCGGCATTGATGCGCAGCACGGCGCCGGCCGCGTCGCCCATGTCCTGGGCGCGCGGGCCCTCGCCGCGGTCGCCGGTGGTGAAGAATATCGTGCCGTCGGGATGGACGACGATGCGGGAACCGAAATGCTGGCCCCGGCCGGTTTTCTTCGCCATCGAGAACAGCACCCTGACATCCTCGAGGCGCGCCGCGGCGCCGTCGCGCACCAGGCGCGCGCTGGCGATCGCGGTGCCGGCGCCGCCTCTGCCCGGTTCGGCGAAGGTGAAGAAGATCGTGCCCGACTGCGCGAAATCGGCGGCGACCGCGACATCGAGCAGGCCGCCCTGGCCGATCGCGGCGATCTCCGGCAGTCCGCCGATCGGCTCCGACAAGGTGCCGTCTGCTCCAATCAGCCGCATTCGGCCCGGCCGCTCGGTGACGAGCGCGCCGCCGCCGGGCAGAAAAGCGAGGCCCCACGGGTTCTCGAGCCCCCCGGCGACGATATCGGCGCGCAATTCGACGCGGTCGGTGGAGAAAGACAGCGGTTCGGCGGCAAAGGCGGAAGCCGCTATGCCGAAAGCCAGAAATGCGGTGAGAACCGCCCTGTTTGCATATTTTTCCATCATTCCGACATAGGAGCGACCGGGCAGGGGGCAAGGTTCGTCCGGCGTGACACGGCGGCATCCGGGTGTATTCTCGATCACAAGCAGGTGATCGTGATTCGGGGCAAATGCGCGCGGAAAACGACAATGGGGACGATGCGGGCGGTGGACGGTTCCAGCCGTCGCGTGTTTCGCTGTTCCTGCCCGTCGCCGTCATTCTTGTCGGCTATTCGCTGGTTCTGCTGACGCTGGCCGTCGCCGGAAGGTCGGATGGCGCGATCGCCCGGCTCTGCATCGTCGTTCTGACGCTGATCGTGCCGTTCCTGATCGCGCATGCGGTGCTCAGGCTGGTCACCATGCGCCTGCTGGTGCTGCGGCACACGCTCCACCTGCATCCGGGCTTTCCGCGCAGCGAGCGCTACGAGATCCCCTATGGCCTGATCGAATCGATGCGCATCCGGCGCGGCATCGGCGGCCGCATCGCCGGAAGCGGCACACTGGTGCTGACACTCGCCGACGGCCAGAAGGTCGCCGCCTGCGACCTGGCCGATCCCGAG
>JAUYMV010000189.1 GCA_030698645.1 Mesorhizobium sp. | reverse complement strand
GTCGGGATCGTCGACGTCGCCGGTGAACACCAGGTTGCCGAGATCGGCCGACAGCTGCGGCGCGGATTCGAACAGCGCCGCATAGTGGCTTTCGACCGACTGGAGCGCCGCGCGGAACGCGTCGGAAAAGGCCGCCACATCTGCAAAGCCGCGCATGCGGGCGATGCGCAGCAGCCCTTCCTCGTCGTCCGGCAGCAGATGCGTCTGCTCGTCGGCGACCATCTGCACGGCATGTTCGACGTCGCGCAGGAACCAGTAGTGTCCAGCCAGCGCATCGCGCGCCTCGACCGTGATCCAGCCGCGCGCCGCCAGTTCGCCCAGCATCGCCACCGTCTCGCGGCCGCGCAGCTCCTTGAACCGTCCGCCGGCGATCAGCTGCTGGGTCTGCACGAAGAACTCGATCTCGCGGATGCCGCCACGGCCGAGCTTGACGTTGTGGCCGCGCACCGCGATGTCGCCATGGCCCTTGTGGGCGTGGATCTGGCGCTTGATCGAATGGACGTCGGCGATCGCCGCGTAGTCCATGTATTTGCGCCAGATATAGGGCTGCAGTTCCTTCAGGAAGGCGTTGCCGGCATCGATGTCGCCGGCCACCGGCCGCGCCTTGATCATCGCCGCGCGCTCCCAGTTCTGGCCGCGGCTTTCGTAATAATGCAGCGCGGCGGCGACCGGAATCGCCAGCGGCGTCGAGCCGGGATCGGGCCGCAGTCGCAGATCGGTGCGGAAGACGTAGCCGTCGGCGGTGCGGTCCTGCAGGATGCGCACCAGCCGCCGCGTCAGCCGCGCGAACAGGTCGTTCGCCTCGTAGGGTTCGGTGATGGCGGGCGCGGCCGGGTCGAAGAACACGACCAGGTCGATGTCGGAGGAGAAATTCAGTTCGCCGGCGCCAAGCTTGCCCATGGCGAGCAGGATCCAGCCGGAGCCGACGGCGGGCCGCGACGGATCGGCAAGCACCAGCTTGCCCTGGCCATGCGCCTCGCGCAGCAGGAAGTCGACCGCGGCCGAGGTGCACGCGCCGGCGAGCCGGCTCAAACGGCCGACCGTCGTCTTCGTGTCGGCGGCGCGCGCAAGGTCGGAGAGCGCGATCAGGAAATGCGCCTCGATCTTGGCGCGGCGCAGTTCGGCCATCAGGCGGGCCTCGGCCATCTCGCTATCGCGGCCGAGCGCCTCGATGCCGCCCATCAACGCGACAAGACGGGCGTCGACATCGGCGTCGATCAGCGCGTCCAGCATCTCGGGCCGCCGCCGCGCGCAGTCGCGCAGATAGGGCGACAGGTTGAAGACGGCCGCCAGAAATTCCGCGATGTCGCTCTTGCCCGCAAACAGCCTGGCCAGCCGCGGCAGGCCGGCATCCGCGGCGATCCGGCCAAGCTCGGCGATCTCGCCTTGCGCCTCGGCGGCGTCCAGCGGCAACAGGCGCGCAGGCGGCCTGGCGAACCAGGACCGGCCTTCCTCCGTCATGTCCGCATTCTTGCTCATGATCCGCCCTGTCCCGCCGGAAAGACCATTTCGACGCCGAGGCCGGGTTCCCGGCCGGTCAGTTCCAGCCGTCCCCCATGAAACTTCATCACCGCCTTGGCAAGGCTGAGGCCGAGGCCGGAGCCCGGCCGCGAGCGGCTTTTCTCCAGCCGGACGAAGCGCTCGGTGGCGCGCTCGCGGTGTTCCTGCGGGATGCCCGGGCCGTTGTCGGCGACCGCCAGCCTTATCTCCCCGCCGCGCCGTTCCAGCGACAGGGTCACCTCGGGCGCATCGGCCTCGCCGGCCGAATATTTGATCGCGTTGTCGACGATGTTGGAAAGCGCCTGGCCGATCAGTTCCCGGTTGCCGACGATTTTCGTCTCCGCGACCGCGCCGGCCGTGAGCTTCACGCCGGCCTCCTCCGCCGCCGGCTCGTAGAGTTCCACCACGTCGCGCAGGATGGCCGCCAGATCGACCTGCTCGGTCGGCTCGGCGGAATAGCCGGCCTCGAGGCGCGAGATCATCAGGATGGCGTTAAAGGTGCGGATCAGCTGGTCGGATTCGGCGATCGTGCCTTCCAGCGCCTCGCGATAGTCCGCGTCGCTGCCACGGCCGGCCAGCGCCGCCTCGGCGCGGTTGCGCAGCCGGGTCAGCGGCGTCTTGAGATCGTGCGCGATGTTGTCGGAGACCTGCTTCAGCCCGTCGTTCAGCGCGGCGATGCGCGCCAGCATGGTGTTGAGGCTTTCCGACAGCCGGTCGAATTCGTCGCCTGCACCGGTCACCGGCAGGCGGCCGCTGAGATCGCCGCCCATGATGCGCCGGCTCGCCTCCGACACGCTGTCGATGCGCAGGAGCGCGCGGCGTCCGACGAAGAACCAGATCAGCAGCGCGCCGACGCCCATCAGCGCCAGCGCCGCCGTCAGCGCGCGGCGGACGACCAGGCGGAAGCGCTCCGGCTCGCCGAGGTCGCGGCCGACCAGCAGGATCATCGTGTTGGGCAGACGGATCACCTGGGCGATGGCCAGGTGCGGCCCCTCGCGCGGCGCCGCATTCGTTTCCGGCGCGCCCTCGGCGGCAACCGGCCGCGTCGCCTCGCCGTAACGCTTGTAGGTGAACGGCCTCTCGGTCCAGCCGGTTACTTCGAGCACGCCCGGTTCGAGGCTCTCGACATTGCCCGACAGGATGCGGCCGTTCGGATCGGCGATCAAATAGAGGTTGGCGCCCGGCTGGCGCGAGCGCTGCGCCACGAAGCGGACCAGCAGCGGCAGCCCGCCGCGCTCATAGGCGATGCCGAGCCCCTGCACCTCCTCCTCGATGGTGGCCTGCGTCTGCGCCGTCAGCATGCGCGCCGACAGCGAGGTCATGTAGAAGACGAGGATCAGCGCGGAAACGGCGAAGAGCAGCAGATAGAGCGCCGACAGGCGCGCCGCCGTCGTCTTCATGATCGCGGCGATCTTCTGCATCAGCCGGCTTTGAGCATGTAGCCGGCGCCGCGCACGGTGTGCAGCAGCGGGTTGTCGTAGCCTTTCTCGATCTTCGAGCGCAGGCGCGAGACATGCACGTCGATGACGTTGGTCTGCGGGTCGAAATGATAGTCCCAGACGTTTTCGAGCAGCATGGTGCGCGTCACCACCTGGCCGGCATGGCGCATCAGATATTCGAGCAGGCGGAATTCGCGCGGCTGCAGCGTGATCTCCTTGCCGCCGCGGCGCACCGAATGCGACAGGCGGTCGAGTTCGAGATCGCCGGCGCGGTAGGTCGTTTCGCTTTCGCGCACCGAGGCGCGGCGGTTGAGCACCTCTATGCGCGCCAGCAGTTCGGAAAAGGCATAGGGCTTGGT
>JAUYMV010000177.1 GCA_030698645.1 Mesorhizobium sp. | reverse complement strand
CGCTCGCCGAGACGCTGTTCGGGGTAAGGCGCGCGCTGTCCGGTACGATGAGGTTGCGTGGAAAACCCTACGCGCCCGCCACGACCGGCGAGGCAATCGGCGCCGGCGTCTTTCTCGTTGCCAAGGACCGCGCCGACAACGGCATCGTTCAGTCATTCAACGTCTACGAGAACATGAGCCTGCCTTTCCTCAGGCGCATCTCGCGCTTCGGCATCTCGCGCCGGCGGACCGAGCGCGCCACGGCGCGGAGCCAAATCGGCGATCTCGGCATCGTCTGCCGCAGCGAGAGGGACGAGATGGCGACGCTGTCGGGCGGCAACCAGCAGAAGGTGATGGTCGCGCGCTGGATGTCGCAGGCGGCGAGCGTGTTCATCCTGGACGAGCCGTTCCAGGGCGTCGACATCGCGGCCCGGCGCGACATCGCGGCCAAGCTGCGTGCGAGTTCCGCCGGGCGTGCGACGCTGATCTTCGTCACCGAACTCGACGAGGCGCTGGAGACGGCGGACCGCATCCTGGTGATGTCGGAACATACGATCGTCGGCGAACACCGCAACGCGGAGGTCGATATCGACCGGCTGCTGGCCGAGATCGCCGGCCAGCCACTCAAGGGAGCGGCGTGATGGCGGGCCTGCGGGGATATGCGTCCACCCCGGACGTGGTGCGGGCATGCACCCCCACCCCTAGCCCCTCCCCTCAAGGGGGACGTCGCAGTGTCATCACCTCGCGTCGAGTCCTGGGATTTCCGACCGCATCCGGCGGCTCGGGGTTCTCCTCCCCCTTGTGGGGAGGGGTTAGGGGTGGGGGTGCCTCCCTACGAAGGAGCGTGCGCGCCAGTAAGGATCACATCCCATCATGACTTTGCGCGATCTCGCCATCCGCTACGGCTTCCTCGTCCTGCTGGTCGGGTTGTGCATCTTCTTCACGCTGTCGACCGACGGCTTCGCGTCGCCGCAGGCGGCCGTGTTCATCTTCCAGTCAGTGGCGATCACCGGCATCCTGGCGCTCGGCGTGACGGCGACGCTGGTCGTCGGCGGCTTCGACCTGTCGATCGGCTCGGTGGCGACGACGGCGATGATGGCGGCGGCCTATGTGATGGTGGTGCTCGACCAGAATGCGCTGGTGGCGGTTCTGGTGTGCCTCGCGATCGGCGCCGCGGTCGGACTGATCAACGGCTTTCTCATCGTCTACATGCGCGTGCCGGACCTGCTGGCCACGCTCGGCATGATGTTCCTGCTGGTCGGGCTGCAGCGCATTCCGACCGAGGGCCGCTCGATCGCCACTGGCATGACGATGCCGGACGGCTCGGTCGCCAGCGGCACGTTCAGCCCGAGCTTCCTGGCGCTTGGCCGGCACCGCTTCGACTTCTTCATCCCGAACCTGATTCCGGTCTCGGTCGTGGTGCTGCTGGTGCTCGCCGCGCTGATCTGGTTCTTCCTCGAATACACCCGCTTCGGGCGCATGATGTATGCGGTCGGCA
>JAUYMV010000172.1 GCA_030698645.1 Mesorhizobium sp. | reverse complement strand
TCGCCTATTGGGACGATATCGCGGTCATCCACAAGGGCGTGCGCACGCTCTCGACCGGGCATGGCTTCTGCGGCATCGGCCGCAAGAGGCTGCTGCAACTGCTGCAGGAACGCGCGCTCGAACTCGGCGTCCGGCTGGAGTTCTCCACCGAGGCCGCTCCCGTCCAGGACTACATGGCGCAATACGACCTCGTCGTCGCCGCCGACGGCCTGAATTCCAAGGCCCGCGCGGCCTTCGCCGATGTGTTCAGGCCCGACATCGACATCCGCCGCTGCAAGTTCGTCTGGCTCGGCACGCACCAGAAATTCGACGACGCCTTCACCTTCATCTTCGAGGAGACCGAGCACGGCTGGGTCTGGGCGCACGCCTACCAGTTCGACCCGGACACCGCGACTTTCATCGTCGAATGCGCGCCAGAGACCTATGAAAAATTCGGCTTCGCCGGGATGAGCCAGGCGGAATCGGTCGCAACCTGCGAGCGGATCTTTGCAAAGCATCTCGGTGGCCACGCGTTGATGACCAATGCCGGCCACATCCGCGGCTCGGCCTGGATCAATTTTCCGCGCGTGCTCTGCGAGCGCTGGTCGCACGAGAACCTCGCCCTGATGGGCGACGCGGCGGCGAGCGCGCATTTCTCGATCGGCTCGGGTTCCAAGCTCGCGCTCGAAAGCGCCATCGCGCTCGCCGACTATGTGCATAGCGAGCCGGACCTCGCCGCCGCCTTCGCAAAATACGAGGCCGACCGCCGCGTCGAGGTGCTGAAGCTGCAGTCGGCCGCGCGGAATTCCCTCGAATGGTTCGAGGAGGTCGAACGCTATCTCGATCTCGACCCGGTCCAGTTCAACTATTCGCTCCTGACGCGCTCGCAGCGCATCAGCCACGAGAATCTCCGCCTGCGCGATCCGGCGTGGATGAAAAGCGCCGAAACCTGGTTCCAGCGGCAGGCCGGGGGCAAGGGGGCGCGTGCTCCGATGTTCGCGCCCTACCGGCTGCGCGGCATGCAGCTTGACAACCGCGTGGTGGTGTCACCCATGGCGCAATACCGCGCCGTCGATGGCCGACCGACCGACTGGCACCTCGTCCACTATGGCGAACGCGCCAAGGGCGGCGCCGGCCTCGTTACCATCGAGATGACCTGCGTCAGCCCGCAAGGCCGTATCACGCCCGGCTGCGCCGGACTCTATGCGCCCGAGCACGAGGCCGCCTGGACACGCATCGTCGAATTCGTCCACGCCGAGAGCGGCGCGAAGATTTGCTGCCAGCTCGGCCATTCCGGCGCCAAGGGCTCGACGCAGCTCGGCTGGGAAACGTCCGACGTGCCGCTGCCGGACGGTAACTGGCCGATCATGTCGGCTGCCGACATCGCCTGGTCGCCCGGCAACCAGACGCCGAAGGCGATGGACCGCGCCGACATGGACCATGTGCGCGACCAGTTCGTGGCGTCGGCCGAAATGGCCGAGCGCTGCGGCTTCGACATGCTCGAACTGCATATGGCGCACGGCTATCTGCTCTCCTCATTTATCTCGCCGCTGACCAACAATCGGAGCGACGAGTACGGCGGTTCGCTCGACAACCGCATGCGCTATCCGCTCGAGGTGTTTCATGCCGTCCGCGCCGTCTGGCCGGTCGACAAGCCGATCTCGGTGCGCATCTCGGCGCATGACTGGGTCGGCGATCTGGGCGTGACGCCGGCCGAGGCTGTCGAGATCGCCCGCCTGCTGCGGGCCGCCGGCGTCGACATCTGCGACGTCTCGGCCGGCCAGACTTCGATCCAGGCGCGTCCCGTCTATGGCCGCATGTTCCAGACGCCGTTCTCCGACCGCATCCGCAACGAGACCGGCATGGCCACCATGGCGGTCGGCAACATCACCGAGCCCGACCACGTCAACTCCATCCTGATGGCCGGCCGCGCCGACCTCGTCTGCCTCGCCCGCCCGCATCTGGCGGACCCTTACTGGACGCTTCGCGCGGCGGCCGCCTTGAATGACCGCGACGTCACCTGGCCGCTGCCCTATCTGCCGGGTCGTGACCAGCTCTACCGGTTACGCGAGCGGGCGGACCAGAGTGGGGGGAAGGTGTGATGCGGATCGCCTTGCAAACCAGCACGAAGCTACCCCCACCCCTTACCCCTCCCCTCAAGGGGGAGGGGGGCGCCAACGTTTGCGTGTCATCTCTATCGTCGGCCCAAGCCGCAACGCATTACATTCTTCCGGCGCTAGGCTTCGTGGTCCCCCTCTCCCTTGAGGGGAGGGGTAAGGGGTGGGGGTCTCATAGAGCGCGCCCTCGCCCCACTCCCATCGAGGCCACCCCATGACCCCCGGCGCGCATGCCCTGGTCACCGGCGGCGGATCAGGCGTCGGGCGGGCGATCGCGCTGGCGCTGGCCAATGCCGGCGCCAATGTCACCATCTGCGGTCGCCGCCAGCACGCGATTGACGCGGTGGCGGCGGAAAGCCCCAACATCCACGCCCAGACCGCCGACGTCACCGACGAAGCTTCGATGACCTCCCTCTACGACACGGCCGAAGCTTTGCGCGGCCCGTTCTCGATCGTCGTCGCCAATGCCGGCATCGCCGAGAGCGCGCCAGCGCACAAGACGACGCTCGATCAGTGGAAGCACACGCTCGACGTCAATTTGACCGGCTCGTTCCTGACCGTCCGCCCGGCACTTGCCGGCATGGCGGCGCGGAAATCCGGCCGCATCGTCTTCGTCGCCTCCGTCGCCGGCCTCAAGGGCTACGCATACGTCGCGCCCTATGTCGCCTCCAAGCACGGCGTCATCGGCCTGATGCGCGCGCTCGCCGTCGAGACGGCGCGGTCCGGAATCACCGTGAACGCCGTCTGCCCGAGCTTCGTCGAGACTGACATGCTGGAGGACAGCGTGCAGCGCATCGTGGCGAAGACGGGCCGCAGCGTGGCGGAAGCCCGCGCCAGCCTGTCCGCCAACAACCCGCAGGGCCGTTTCATCCAGCCAGACGAGGTCGCCGCCGCCGTGCTCTATCTCTGCAGCGACGCCGCCGCGTCGATCACCGGCCAGTCGATCTCTATCTCGGGAGGCGAGACATGGTGAGCGCGCCCCTTGCCGCCGTCGATACCGGCGCGCCGTCCAAGGACCGGCTGCGCCTGTGGATCCGCCTCCTGCGCGCCGCGCGCACCATCGAGGGCCAGTTGCGCGAGCGGCTGAAGACCGAGTTCAACTCGACCCTGCCCCGCTTCGACGTCATGGCCGCGCTCTACCGCCAGCCGGAAGGCATGCTGATGAGCGACCTGTCGCGCTACCTGCTCGTCTCCAACGGCAATGTCACCGGCATCGTCGACCGTCTCGTTTCCGACGGCTTCGTCGCGCGCACCAGGCGCGACGGTGACCGGCGCACCTCGATCGTCAGCCTGACCGAAACCGGCATCGCCGCCTTCAACCGCATGGCGACGGCACATGAACAATGGGTCGACACGATGCTCGACGGCGTGAGCCCGTCGGACGCGCGCGCGCTGTCGTCGATGCTGAAGACGTTTCGCAGTGAATGGGAGGAAACGGCATGAGCCGGATGGCCGATTTCAAGCCGGTCCACTTCCTGTGGAGCGTCGACAACCGCATCGCGAGCGTTCGGCTCAACCGGCCGGAACGCAAGAATCCGCTGACCTTCGAGTCCTATGCCGAGCTGCGCGACACGTTTCGCGCCCTCGCCTACGCCGACGATGTCGACGTGGTCCTGTTCCTGTCGAATGGCGGCAATTTCTCCTCCGGCGGCGACGTGCACGACATCATCGGCCCGCTGGTCGGCATGGACATGAAGCAACTGCTGGCCTTCACGCGCATGACCGGCGACCTGATCAAGGCGATGCTGAACTGCGGCAAGCCGGTCATCGCGGCGGTCGACGGCGTCGCGGTCGGCGCAGGCGCCATCATCACCATGGCCTCCGACATCCGCCTCGCCACGCCCGAGGCGAAGACCGCCTTCCTGTTCACCAAGGTCGGCCTCGCCGGCTGCGACATGGGCGCCTGCGCGATCCTGCCCCGCATCATCGGCCAGGGCCGCGCCGCCGAGCTCCTCTACACAGGCCGCGGCATGACCGCGGCCGAAGGCGAGCGCTGGGGCTACTACAGCCGCCTGGTCGAGGCAGGCTCGCTCGAAGCCGAGGCCATGACGCTCGCCACAGCCATCGCCGCCGGCCCCACCTTCGCGCATGGCATGACCAAGACGCAGCTCAACCAGGAATGGTCGATGGGTCTCGACCAGGCGATCGAGGCGGAAGCCCAGGCGCAGGCGATCTGCATGCAGACCCGGGATTTCGAGCGGGCGTATCACGCGTTTGTCGCCAAGCAGAAGCCGGTATTCGAGGGGAATTGAGATGAGGAAGAGCAGCGCCGCCTATCCTCTCCCCCCACGACGTGGGGGGGAGGTGTCGAGGCGAAGCCGAGACGGAGGGGGGGCCTTCGCGCCACGCTCTGCGCTGTCGGGCCGGCATCCGTCGCTAAACTGTTCCCTCGTCCCTGCACTCGCTGCCGCCACCCCCCTCTCCGCCTCACTGCGTTCGGCACCGCTCCCCCACTGCGTGGGGGAGCGGATAAGCCGCGGAGGCGCCCATGCCTGACCGCAGCTTCCTCGCCTGGCCCTTTTTCGACGACCGCCACCGCGACCACGCCGCGCGCCTCGACGCCTGGTGCGCGAAAAACCTGCCGGTCGCGCATGACGACGTCGACGCCGCCTGCCGCGAGCTGGTCAAAATGCTCGGCGCCGCCGGCTGGCTCGAGCCCACCGCCATCGGCCCCGGCAGCGGAACAAAGCTCGACGTCCGCACGCTCTGCCTGACACGCGAGACGCTCGCCCGCCACGACGGCCTCGCCGACTTCGCCTTCGCCATGCAGGGCCTCGGCACCGGCGCGATTTCGCTCTTTGGCACGGCCGAGCAGCGCACCTGGCTGGAGCGAACCCGCGCCGGCAAGGCCATCTCCGCCTTCGCGCTCTCCGAGCCGCGCTCCGGCTCCGACGTTGCCAATATGGAGATGCAGGCCGTCCGCGACGGCCAAGACTATGTCCTCTCCGGCGAAAAGACCTGGATCTCCAATGGCGGCATCGCCGACCTCTACACCGTCTTCGCCCGCACCGGCGAGGCGCCCGGCGCCAAGGGCCTTTCCTGCTTCCTCGTGCCGTCGGACACAGCCGGCCTGACAATCGCCGAACGGCTTGAGGTCATCGCCACGCATCCGCTCGCCCGCCTCGCCTTCGACGAGGTGCGCGTGCCGGTCTCCGCGCTCGTCGGCAAGGCCGGCGACGGGTTCCGCATCGCCATGTCGGTGCTCGACGTGTTTCGCCCGACGGTCGGCGCCGCGGCACTCGGCTTTGCCCGCCGCGCGCTCGACGAGTCGATCCTGCGCGTCCGCGAGCGCCAGCTTTTCGGCGCGCCGATGACGGAGCTGCAGATGGTGCAGGGCCACATCGCCGACATGGCGCTCGACGTCGACGCCGCCGCGCTGCTGATCTATCGCGCCGCCTGGACCAAGGACATGGGCGCCGCGCGGGTGACGCGCGAGGCGGCGATGGCAAAACTCTTCGCGACCGATCACGCGCAGGACGTCATCGACCGCGCCGTCCAGCTGCATGGCGGCGACGGCGTGCGCAAGGGGCACATCGTCGAAAGCCTCTACCGCGAGATCCGCGCGCTGCGCATCTATGAGGGTGCGTCGGACGTGCAGAAGATCGTCATTGCGCGGCAGGTTCTGGGAGCCAACTGAGATGCTCGGCCCCTCCGCCCACACCGACACCTTCGCCCGCGACAACCTCCCGCCTGTCGACCAGTGGCCGGACTTCCTGCTCGACGGCTTCGACTATCCCGAGCGCCTCAACGCCGCCGTCGAACTCACCGACCGCATGGTCGATCGCGGCTTCGGCGACAACACCGCCCTGATCGGCAATGGACGGCGGCGCACCTACAAGGAGCTCGCCGACTGGACGAGCCGCATCGCCCACGCACTCGTCGAGCACTACGGCGTCAAGCCTGGCAACCGCGTGCTGATCCGCTCGGCCAACAATCCCGCCATGGTCGCCTGCTGGCTCGCCGCCACCAAGGCCGGTGCCGTGGTGGTCAACACGATGCCCATGCTGCGCGCGGGCGAACTGGCCAAGATCGTCGACAAGGCGGAGATCGGCCTGGCGCTCTGCGACACGCGGCTGATGGACGAAATGGTGCTCTGCGCCAAGGACAGCCGCTTCCTGAAGCAGGTCGTCGGCTTCGACGGCACCGCCAATCACGACGCCGAGCTCGACCGCATCGCGCTCGACAAGCCGGTTCGTTTCGACGCCGTCGACACCGGCCGCGACGACGTCGCCCTGCTCGGCTTCACGTCGGGCACCACCGGCGTGCCGAAGGCGACCATGCATTTCCACCGCGACCTGCTGATCGTCGCCGACGGCTACGCCAAGGAAGTACTGAACGTGACGCCGGACGACGTGTTCGTCGGCTCGCCGCCGCTCGCCTTCACCTTCGGCCTCGGCGGTCTGGCGATCTTCCCGCTGCGCTTCGGCGCGGCGGCGACGCTCTTGGAAAGCGCCACGCCGCCCAACATGATCAAGATCATCGAAACCTACCGCGCGACGATTTCCTTCACCGCGCCGACCGCCTACCGCGCCATGCTGGCGGCGATGGAAGAAGGCGCCGACCTGTCGTCGCTGCGCATCGCGGTGTCGGCCGGCGAGACGCTGCCGGCGCCCGTCTACGACGACTGGACGCGCAAGACCGGCAAGCCGATCCTCGACGGCATCGGCGCCACCGAAATGCTGCACATCTTCATCTCCAACCGCCTCGACGATCATCTGCCCGCCACGACCGGCCGGCCGGTCGGCGGCTATCAGGCAAAAATCGTCGACGCCGACATGAACGAGGTGCCGCGCGGCACGGTCGGCAGGCTCGCCGTGCGCGGCCCGACCGGCTGCCGCTACCTCGCCGACGATCGCCAGGCCGACTATGTCCGCGACGGCTGGAACCTCACTGGAGACGCCTTCCTGCAGGACGAGGACGACCGCTTCCACTTCGCCGCGCGCACCGACGACATGATCGTCTCGGCCGGCTACAACATCGCCGGCCCCGAGGTCGAAGCCGCCCTGCTCTCCCATCCGCTGGTCTTCGAATGCGCCGTCATCGGCATCGACGACCTCGAGCGCGGCCAGATCGTCGAGGCGCACGTGGTGCTGGTCGAGGACGCCGAGCCCGACCTTGCCACCGCGCGACTGCTGCAGCAGCACGTCAAGGCGACCATCGCTCCGTTCAAATATCCCCGCTCGATCAAGTTCACCGCCGCGCTGCCGAAGACGCAGACGGGCAAGATCCAGCGTTTCCGGCTGAAGGAGGGCGGGGCGTGAGGGCGATGGAAGTTCGGGCGGTGATGGCCTTCGCGCCGCGTGCGCATGTTGTGGGCTTCAAGGTTCAACTCACGGACGTCGTGCGTGCAGCACCTCCACCCTTACCCTCCCCTCAAGGGGGAGGGAGTCGCCGGCGTCGCGGGTCGCTTCAAGCCGGAGCGAGGCGCCAACATCTCAGATCCCCCTCCCCCTTGAGGGGAGGGGTAAGGGGTGGGGGTATTCTCCGCGCTGAGGGTCCAGGTTTCGTCCCAACAGGCTCGCCCGCATGACCGACTTCACCCGCACCCGCGCCTTGTTCGACCTGCCCGAGAACATCCTCTATCTCGACGGCAATTCGCTCGGCCCCCTGCCCCGCGCCGTGCGGGCCCGTGTCGCCGACGAGATCACCCACCAGTGGGGCGGCAAACTGATCCGCGCGTGGAACGAATCCGGCTGGATGGAACTGCCCGGAAAGGTCGGCGACCGGATCGGCCGACTGATCGGCGCGCCGAAGGGTTCGGTCGTCGCGGGCGACTCGACCTCCATCAACGTGCACAAGGCGCTGACCGCCGCGCTGTCGCTGACCGAGCGCAAGATCATCCTGTCGGACAGCGGCAATTTCCCGACCGATCTCTATATCGCGCAGGGTCTCGCCGCCGCGCTCGATCGTGGCCATGAGTTGAAGATCGTCGCGCCGGAGGAGGTCGCGGCGGCGATCGACGGTGACGTCGCGGTGCTGATGCTGACAGAGGTCGACTACCGCACCGGCCGCCTGCACGACATGGCCGCACTCACCGCCAGGGCGCACGCCGCCGGCGCGCTGACGCTCTGGGATCTCGCTCACTCCGCCGGCGCCCTCCCCGTCGACCTGACAGGCGCCAAGGCCGATTTCGCCGTCGGCTGCGGCTATAAATACCTGAATGGCGGCCCCGGCGCGCCGGCCTTTCTCTATGTCCGGCCAGATCTCCAGGAACGCATCGCGCCCGCGCTGTCCGGCTGGCTTGGCCATGCGCAACCCTTCGCCTTCGACACCGCCTACCGCCCCGCCGCCGGCATCGAGCGCATGCGCGTCGGCACGCCGCCGATCCTGTCGCTCGCCGCGCTGGACGCGGCGCTCTCGGCCTTCGACGGCATCGACATGGCCGACATCCGCGCCCGTTCGATCGAGCTCTCGGAACTCTTCATCGCCGAAATCGAGCGCCGCTGCCCCGACCTCGAACTTGCTTCGCCGCGCGACCCGGCCAGGCGCGGCAGCCAAGTCTCGTTCCGCTTCGCACATGGCTACGCCGCCATGCAGGCGGCGATCGCGGCCGGCGTTATCGGCGACTTCCGCGCGCCCGACATCATGCGCTTCGGCTTCACGCCGCTTTATCTCAGTCCCGACGACGTCCGCGAGGCAGCGAGCCGCATCGAGACCATGATGACCGGCCGCCACTGGCAGCGGCCGGAATTCCAGATCCGCGCGAGGGTCACATGAGCGGCGCCTACGATCCGGCGAAGGATGGCGCGGAGACCGACTTCCGCGCAAGGATGTCCTATGGCGACTATCTGCACCTCGACAAGGTGCTGTCCGCCCAAACACCACTGTCGCAATCGCCCGACGAACTGCTCTTCATCATCCAGCACCAGACCTCGGAACTGTGGATGAAGCTCGCCATCCACGAGATCCGCGCGGCCATGGCCGCGATCCATGCCGACCGGCCGCAGCCGGCCTTCAAGATGCTGTCGCGCGTCGCCCGCATCTTCGAGCAGCTGACCAGCGCCTGGGACGTGCTGCGCACCATGACGCCCAGCGAATACACCAGCTTCCGCGCGGCGCTCGGCCAGTCGTCCGGCTTCCAGTCCTGGCAGTATCGCGCCATCGAATTCCTCGCCGGCAACCGCAACCCGGCCATGCTGAAGCCGCACGCGCACCGGCCCGACGTGCTGTCCGAGCTGGAATCGATCCTCGCCGCGCCCAGCCTCTACGACGAGGCGCTGCTGTTGCTCGCGAGGCGTGGCTTCGACATCGGCACGGATGCGCGGCGCGCCGACTGGCGCGAGGCGCGCGGCGAAAACGATGCCGTGCTCGAGGCCTGGGCGGTGGTCTACCGCGCGCCCGAGGCGCACTGGGAACTCTACGAACTGGCCGAGAAGCTGGTCGATTTCGAGGACTATTTCCGCCGCTGGCGGTTCAACCATGTGACGACGGTCGAGCGCATCATCGGACTGAAGCGCGGAACCGGCGGCACGGCGGGCGTGTCCTATCTGAGGCGCATGCTCGAGGTGGAGCTCTTTCCGGAACTCTGGAAGGTGCGCACCGTGCTTTGACGAATTCCGGCAGGGCGGGTTTGCAAAACCACGTCTTTTCGGCACTTTGGGAACTGAACGAAAACAAACGGGAGACTGAAATGAAAAAAATCCTCGCAGCAAGCGCGCTCGCCCTCGGGCTCGGCGTCTCGGCCACAGCCTTCGCCGAACCGGTCAAGGTCGGCCTGATCACCACGCTGTCGGGCGGCGGAGCCGGCCTCGGCGTCGATGCGCGCGACGGCTTCATGCTCGCCATCAAGCTGTCGGGTGCCACCGACATCGAAGTCGTCACCGAGGACGACGCGATGAAGCCGGAGCTGGCGGTGCAGATCGCCGACAAGATGATCCAGAGCGACAAGGTCGACGTGCTGACCGGCATCATCTGGTCGAACCTCGCCATGGCGGTGGTGCCGAACGCGGTCGCGCAGGGCAAGTTCTACCTGTCGCCCAATGCCGGCCCCTCGCCGCTCGCCGGCGCCAAGTGCGACAAGAATTACTTCAACGTCGCCTACCAGAACGACAACTTCCACGAGGCGGCTGGCAACTATGCGCAGACGGAAGGCATCAAGAAGATGTTCATCCTCGCGCCGAACTATCCGGCCGGCACCGATTCGCTGAACGGCTTCAAGCGCTTCTACAAGGGCGAGCTGGTCGGCGAAGTCTACACCAAGCTCGGCCAGACCGACTACGCCGCCGAGATCGCGCAGATCCGCGCGTCGGGCGCCGATTCCGTGTTCTTCTTCCTGCCGGGCGGCATGGGCATCGCCTTCATGAAGCAGTATGCGCAGTCGGGTGTTGAAATCCCGGTCATGGGTCCAGGCTTCTCGTTCAGCCAGGACGTGCTCGGCGCCATCGGCGACGCGGCCCTCGGCGCGAAGAACACCGCGTCCTGGTCGCCCGATCTCGACAACGCCCGCAACAAGGAGTTCGTCACCGCGTTCAAGGCGGAATACAACCGCCTGCCCTCGATCTACGCCGCCCAGGCCTTCGACACCGGCAGCCTGATCGCCGCGGTCGCCGCCAAGACCGACGTCAAGGACGCCGACGCCTTCCGCGCGGCGCTTGAAGCCGCCGATTTCCAGTCGGTGCGCGGCAAGTTCAAGTTCAACACCAACCACCATCCGATCCAGGATTTCTACGTCCGCGAAGTGGTCAAGGATGCCGACGGCGTGCTGACCAACAAGATCATCGCGACGAGCTTCACGGATCACGAGGACGCCTACGCCAAAGACTGCAAGATGTAGGCTCCCTTCTCCCCGTCCTTCACGGGGAGAAGGTGCCGGCAGGCGGATGAGGGGCAGCGCAAACGTCGCGCGTCGTGCCTGTCCTGAAATGTCGGCGCCGCCCCTCACCCTGCCCTCTCCCCGTGAAGAACGGGGAGAGGGTGTCGCTCCGTCGCGCCCCGCACACGATCGAACCCGCCCCTTGCAAACCGCCCTCCTCATCGAGCAACTCCTCAACGGCATCCAGTTCGGCGTCATGCTGTTCCTGATGGCGGCCGGGCTGACGCTGATCTTCGGCGTCATGGGGCTGATCAACCTGGCGCATGGCTCGCTCTATATGGTGGGCGCCTTCGCCTGCGCCTGGGTCGCGGCAGCCACCGGTTCGTTCTGGCTCGGCCTTCTGGCCAGCCTCGTCGCGGCTGCGGCCGCTGGCGCGATCGTCGAGATGACCGTGATCCGAAGGCTCTACGGGCGCGACCATCTCGACCAGGTGCTCGCCACCTTCGCGCTGATCCTGATCTTCTCGGAAGCCACCCGCTGGGTGTTCGGCTCGTTCCCGCTCTATCTCAACATCCCGCCGCTTCTCGGCGGCGCTGTCGCGCTTCCGGGCGGCGTACACTATCCGCTCTATCGCCTGGCCATCATCGGCGTCGGCCTCGCCGTCGCGCTCGGCCTCTATCTGCTGATCTCGCGCACCCGGCTCGGCATGCGCATCCGGGCCGGCGAATCCGACCGCGAGATGATCGGCGCATTGGGCGTCGACATCCGCACGCTCTACACCATCGTCTTCGCGCTCGGCGCCGCCCTTGCCGGCCTTGCGGGCGCCATGGTCGGCGCGCTGCAGTCGGTGCAGGTCGGCATGGGCGAGCCCGTGCTGATCCTCGCTTTCGTCGTCATCGTCATCGGCGGCATCGGTTCGATCAAGGGCGCCTTCGTCGGCGCGCTGCTCGTCGGCATCACCGACACGATGGGCCGCCTGCTGCTGCCACAGATGCTGGCCGCCATCATCGGCCCGGCGCAGGCCGCCGGCATCGGCGCGGCGTTGGCCTCGATGCTGATCTACATCGTCATGGCGCTGATCCTCGCCGTCCGGCCCAAGGGCCTGTTCGCGGCGCAGGCGTGACCCGATGACCCGCGAAACGATTTTCAATGTCGTGCTGGCGCTCTTCCTCCTGGCGCTGCCCTTCGCCGCAATGGCGATGGGCGAGCCCTTCTACGTCTCGCTCGCCACCCGCATGGCGATCCTGGCGCTCGCCGCCGTCGGGCTCAACCTGGCGCTCGGCTTCGGCGGCCTCGTCTCCTTCGGCCATGCCGCCTTCTTCGGCATCGGCGGCTACGCCGCCGGCATCCTCGCCAGCCACGCCTTCAACGCCGAGCCGCTGCTCTTCGCGATCCCCGGCTCCGACCAGATGCCAGTCATCTGGATCGTCGCGGCCCTTGCCGCCGGCTTCGCCGCGTTTCTCATCGGCGCCGTCAGCCTGCGCACCAGTGGCGTCTACTTCATCATGATCACGCTCGCCTTCGCGCAGATGTTCTACTATTTCGCCATCTCCTGGCCCGCCTATGGCGGCGAGGACGGCCTGTCGATCACCATGCGCAACGGTTTTCCGGGCCTCAACACCGCGGTGCCGGTGACCTTCTTCCTGATCTGCTACGCGCTGCTGATGGCCGCGCTCCTGCTGCTATGGCGCATCCGCGATTCACGCTTCGGCGCGGCGCTCCAGGCGGCGCGGCAGAACGAGGTCCGTGTCGCTGCCATCGGCATCGCCCCCTACCGCATCCGCCTCTTTGCCTTCGTGCTCTCCGGCATGATCACCGGCGTCGCCGGCGCGCTCTTCGCGGATCTCAACCGCTTCGTCAGTCCGTCGATGATGTCGTGGCACATGTCGGGCGAACTCATCGTGCTGATCATCCTCGGCGGCGCGGGCCGGCTGTTCGGCCCGGTCGCCGGCGCCATCCTCTTCGTGCTGCTCGAATTCCTGCTGGGCGGGATCACCGAGCGCTGGCAGCTCTTCCTCGGCCTGATCCTGCTCGGCGTGGTGCTGTTCGCGCGCGGCGGCCTGATCGGCCTCGTCGCCGGGAAGCCGCGCCATGGCTGAGCCGATCCTCGACATCCGCAACCTGACCAAGAGCTTCGGCGCGCTGAAGGCGACCGATGACGTCAGCATCGACCTGCGCGACGGCGAAATCCACGCGCTGATCGGACCGAACGGGGCCGGCAAGACGACGCTGATGCACCAGATCTCCGGCTCGCTGAAGCCGGGCAGCGGCCAGATCCGCTTCCTGGGCGAGGACATCGGGCACCTCGGCGTCGCCGAGCGCGCCAGGCGCGGCCTCGGGCGCACCTTCCAGATCTCGTCGCTGACACCTGAGTTCTCGGCGCTTCGCAACGTCATGCTCGCCGTCCAGGCGCGCCAGGGCTCGAGTTTCCGCTTCTTCCGCGAGGTAATGTCCGACACCAGCCTGACCGAGCCCGCCATGGCCGCGCTCGAACGCGTCGGGCTTGCCGACCGTGCGCGTATCCCGGCGGCCGAGCTCTCGCATGGCGAGCGGCGCCAGCTGGAGATCGCGATTGCGCTGGCGCTCGGCTCGCGCGCGTTCCTGCTCGACGAACCGATGGCCGGCATGGGCCAGGAGGGCTCCAGGGCGTTGACCTCCTTCCTCGACCGGCTGCGCGGCGAGGCGCCGATCCTGCTTGTCGAGCACGACATGGATGCCGTCTTCGCGCTCGCCGACCGCGTCTCGGTGCTGGTCTACGGGCGTGTCATCGCCAGCGGCCGCGTCGAGGAGATCCGCAACGACCCGGCCGTGCGCACCGCCTATCTGGGGGAGCCGGCATGAGCCTGCTCGCGCTTTCGGCGGTCGAGACTTTCTACGGCGCCAGCCAGGCCCTGTTCGGCGTCGACCGGACCGTCGCCGAGGGCGAGGTCGTCGCCCTGATGGGCCGCAACGGCATGGGCAAG
>JAUYMV010000137.1 GCA_030698645.1 Mesorhizobium sp. | reverse complement strand
GGCACCTTGATGCCGAACTCCTTGTCGATGGCGAAGACGATGTCGAGGAAGTCCAGGCTGTCGATGCCCAGGTCGTCGATCGTGTGGCTTTCCGGCGTGATGGTGGAACGGTCGATCTCGCTCGTCTCGGCGATGATGTCGGCAACCTTGTCGAATGTCGAACCCACTGAAATCCCCTCGCTGGCGTGCATGCCGAATTTGGAAGACTTGCGTCTAGTCCGTTTTGACTAAAAGGAAAAGAGCGAATTCGCCCGTCCATCGGCGCGCTCAGCGCGGCGCCACGGGGAAAAACGGCCGGAGCAATGCCTCCTGGCAATCCCCCGGTCGGTCGTTCAGGCGGGCAGACTTCGACTTCGCCGCGTCACGCTCCGGGCGGAACGGTGACCGAGCCGGTGCCGCCGCCGGTGAGCGGCTCCCATTCGATGCGGTCGTCCAGCCGGTATTCGATCGTGTGGACGACGATGTTGTCGTTGTCGATCAGCGCCAGATTGTAGCTCGGCTCGATCGAGCCGTGGCCATAGGCGAGGCGGCCTTCGAATTCCGGCCAGCCCGGATGGCTTGTCGAGCGTGGCGCGGAAAACGGGATGCCTTCGAGCGATCCCGACAGCGACATATGGCAGTGACCGAAGAAGATGTGCCTGACCGTGTCGCGATGGGCGCGCAGGATTGCGGCGAACTCCTTCCTTTGCACGAGCGCCAGGATATCGGTCGCCAGCACGCCGATCGGGAGCGGATTGTGGTGCAGGAACAGCAGCACCGGCAATCCGTCGCGCGCCGCCTCCGACAGCCGCGCTGCGAGCCAGGCCTGGCGGCGCGGGCCAAGGCGTCCGCTGTGGTTGCCAACGAGGTTGGTGTCGAGGAAGACCAGCCGGTGCCCGGCGACGTCGCGGACATACTGGATGTAGCCGTTCACGTCAGCCTCGACCTCCGGAAAGATCTCGCGGAACGTGTCGCGATGGTCGTGATTGCCGATCATCAGGAAGGGCTTTGTCGGCCAGGCGTCCAGCATCTCGCGCAACCGGACATAGGAATGGCGCTGGCCGTGATGCGTCAAGTCGCCGGTGATGACGACGGCATCCGCGTCGCCATGCCGCTTCTCGACATGGGCAAGGCAGGCGGCGAAGGCCGCAATCGTGTCCGCGCCGCCGATGGGGTCGGCGTTGATGTGGATGTCGGAGATGTGAACGAGCTTCATCGATGGATCGCCGGCCAGAGGGAGCCGATTGTTAGAGGAGGGCGGCTGGCTTCGGAAGCCCGTGTTCGGAAAGTTCGTACAATCGAAGTCTTGTGTCTTATATAAGACTTGGCTAGGCTGCCCCGGCTTTCGCTGCTTCCATCTCACGCGCTTCCTGACCGGGCCATGACAACCATCCTAATCGCCGGCGTCGCCGTCATCGACTTCGTGTTCCTGCTCGATGCGATGCCGCGCCGGGCGGAAAAATATCGCGCCAGGGACGCTGCCGTGTCGGGTGGCGGTTGCGCGGCGAACGCGGCGGTGACGGTCGCCAGGCTTGGCGGCGCGGCGCGGCTCGCGGCCCGCCTCGGCGCCGATCCCATCGGCGACATGATCGTGGCCGAGCTCCTGGACGAAGGCGTCGACTGTTCGCTCGTGCGGCGCTTTGCCGGGCGCCGTTCGTCGTTCTCCTCGGTGTTCATCGATGCGGCGGGCGAGCGCCAGATCGTCAATTATCGCGACCTTGAAATCTCGTTCGGCGCCGAATGGCTGGACGGCGCGAGTCTCGGCGCGTTCGATGCGGCGCTTGCCGACACGCGCTGGCCGCTCGGCGGAACAGCCGTGCTGGCGGCCGCGCGCAAGGCCGGCAAGCCCGGCGTGCTCGACGCCGAAGCGCCGATCATGGAGGCACAGGCGGCGCTGGAAATCGCTTCCCACATTGCCTTTTCCGCGCAGGGTCTGCGCGACTATTCCGGCGAGGACGATCTCGCCGCGTCGCTGCGAAACGCACAGTCGGCGACGGGGGCGTGGGTCTGCGTGACCGATGGCGCACGGGGCGTGACTTGGCTCGACGGCGGCGAGACGCGCCACATGCCGGTCTATCCCGTCGAGGCCGTCGATACGCTGGGCGCCGGCGATGCCTGGCACGGCGCCTTCGCGCTGGCGCTCGGCGAGGGAAGGCCGGAGCCTTCGGCCATCCGGTTCGCCAACGCGGTCGCCGCGATCAAGTGCGCGCGCTTCGGCGGACGGGCCGGCCTCCCGTCGCGCGCCGAGGTCGAGCAGTTCATGAAGGAGCGGGCATGATCCAGCTTTCGGCGGGAAAACTCTGGGGCATGCGGCGCATGGCCGATGGCGCGGGGCGCTTCAAGATGACGGCGGTCGACCAGCGGCCGCCGATCAAAAACCCGATCGCCGGGCATTACGGCATGAAGGATGCGCCTTATGACGACGTGGCGGCCTTCAAGGCATTGCTGATCGAGACGCTGCAGGGCGAATCCTCCGCGCTGCTTCTCGATCCGCACTACGCCGTGCCGCGCGGCCTGCATCTGCTCTCGCCGCAGAAGGGCCTCATCGTGACGCTGGAGGATTCGATCTTCCGCGAAACGCCGGACGGTCGCTTTTCGTCGGAGATCGATGACTGGTCGGTGGAGAAGATCAAGCGCATGGGCGGCGACGCGGTCAAGGTGCTCGCCTGGTACCGGCCCGATGCCGGCCCGGCCGCGAACGATCACCAGAAGGACTTCGTCAAGCGAATCGGCGAAGCCTGCCAGCGGTTTGATATTCCGTTTCTTTTCGAGCTTCTCGTCTACCCGCTGGCGGGCGACGCGCATCAGACCGGCGACTATGTCGAGATGCGCGGCAAGAAGGCCGACGACGTGCTGGCCTCGGTCGCGGAGTTCGCCAGGCCTGACTACGGCGTCGATGTGTTCAAGCTGGAGAGCCCGGTCAACGCCGCGGATGTCCCCGGCGTCGGCAATGAGGGAGGGGACGGGGCGCAGCGCATTTTCGACGAGATGGGCACTCTTGCCGGCCGGCCGTGGGTGATGCTGTCGGCCGGCGCCGGCAAGGCGGATTTCCGCAACATCCTGACGCATGCCTACCGGGCCGGCGCGTCCGGATATCTTGCCGGGCGCGCTATCTGGCTCGACGCCTTTTCCCATTTTCCCGATTGGCAGCGCATGCGGTCGGACCTTTCGAGCGAGGCCGCGGCCTATATGCGCGATCTCAACGCGCTGACGGACGCGAATGCGCGGCCATGGCACATGCACCCGGCCTTCGGCGACGGGGGCGCTGCGCTGCAGCCTGCCGATTCGTCCTTCCGGCATGTCTATCCGGGGTTCGGATGAGAATCCGCGCGGCTTCAGAAGATGATGCGGCCAAGTACGTGGACGCCGGTGCCTTCCGCGCGAACGACCATTGCCTCGCCCTCGCGCGGCGAAATCCCGGTCAGCGCGGCGATCACGTCTTCTTCCGCCACGAGCACCAGATTGCCGGAGCCGCTCCACTCGGCGATTTCGTGCAGGACCGCCGCGTTGCGGGCGAGCTTCTGGCTGTCGTCGGCGCCGAAGGCGTCGAGCGCCTCGAATGGTTCGGCGAGCCGACCGAAGGCCAGCCGCGCCGTTTCGAGCGACCGGCACGAACGGCTGGACAGCACCTTCTCCGTCTCCGCCGCCTTGGCGGAGAACAGCGATCCGATCTTGCGGGCCTGCTGCCGTCCGCGATCCGAAAGGTTGCGCTGGGTGGCGCATTTCGCGATATCGAAATTGGCGGGGTCGCCCGTGCCCGGCGCAAAGGCATGGCGGATCAGCACGACGCGCCCGCCGTCGCGAAGAAGCGCCCAGCCGGCCTCCGTCGCATGGGCGGGAAAAGCGGCAATGAATGCCAGTACAACGATGACAATTCGAAACATTCGGACCCCTGTCGGTTCGCATGGATATAGGGACGGGGAATGGGAAGCAAAGACAATAGCGTCATCGGCATCCTGCCGCTCGGCCGGCCAACCTTCGACGTGCCGTTCGCGGAGGACAACCTCGCCCGCATGCTGGCGGCGCTCGAGGCCTCCGGTTTCGTGCTTGCCGGGCCGCGTGCGCTGCTGTTCGACGCATCCGCGACGCGCGCCGCGATCGACGCCCTTCGCGCCGACATGCCGGCGCAGGTGCTGCTGCTGCAGGTGACATTCACCGACGCGACAATGGCCGTCGAGGCGGCGAAGGCGCTTGGCGCGCCGCTGTCGATCTGGTCGATTCCCGAACCGCGCAGCGGCGGGAGGCTCCGGCTCAATTCGCTCTGCGGGCTCAACCTGGCGGCGCATGCGCTCGGGCTGAACGGCCGAGAGTTCGGCTGGCTGCATGCCGCGCCCGACGCGCCGGGTACGGCCGCGGCGCTCGGCGAATTGCTGGCCGGCAAGCGAACGACCCGGCCGATCGAGCTTCGCGCGCCATCGCCCGGGCGCGCGTCGAGCCTCATCTCCGGCGCCCGAATCGCCCGTATCGGCCGCCACCCGGACGGCTTCGACACCTGCGCCTACGACACGGCCAAGCTCGAGTCGCTGGCCGGCGTCACGGTGGACGAATACGAGCTTGGCGAGATGTTCGACCGAGCGGCGGCCGTCGCGCCGGTCGCCGCCCTGGACATTCGGCACGAGGCCGAGGCGATCGCCGGCAATCTCGATGCGCTCGATCAGCCGCAGCTCGACCGCTCGCTGCGTCTCAAGGCGGCTATCGAGGAGATCCGCGGCGAGGGCGGCTATGATGCCTTCGCCATCCGCTGCTGGCCGGAAGCGTTTACCGAATATGGCGGCGCGGTTTGCGCCCCCGTCGCGATGATGGGCGAGGCGCGCGTGCCCTGCGCCTGCGAGGCCGACGTCTACGGCGCGCTGTCGACGCTTCTCCTGCAACGCGTCGCCGACCGGCCCGCCTTCCTCACCGATCTGGTCGATGTCGATGCGGCGGACGATACGGCGGTCGTCTGGCACTGCGGCCAGGCGCCGGTTTCGATGGCCGACCCGGATTTCGTTCCGCGCGCCACGATCCACACGAACCGCAAGATGCCGCTGCTGTTCGAATTCCCGCTGAAGCCCGGCCGCGTCACCTTCTTTCGCATCAGCCAGGCGCGGGGGCAGACATTCGCCGTTATCGGGGGCGGCGAAATGCTCCGGCGGCCAATGGCCTTCACCGGCACGTCCGGCACGGTGCGCTTCGATTCGGGCGCCGAAGCCGTGCTCGGCACGATCATGGATGCGGCGCTCGAACATCACATGGCGCTTGCCTATGGCGACCAACGTGACGGACTTCGCGCCGCCGCCAGTGACCTCGGCCTGCCGGTTCTGGAGCTCTGAGATGGCAAAGATCCGCTATGGCATCATCGGCTCGGGCATGATGGGCCGCGAGCACATGCGCAACATCGCGCTGCTCGACGGCACGGTCGTCACCGCGATTGCCGATCCGAACGAGGCGAGCCGGCGGCTTGCCGCCGGGCCCGAAGGCGACCGGGTCGAATCCTTTGCCGATCACCGCGACCTGCTCGCGGCCGGCCTCTGCGACGCACTGGTCATCGCCAGCCCCAACGACACGCACGCGGCCATCCTGCGCGACGCTCTCTCCTCCGACCTGCCCATCCTGGTCGAAAAGCCGCTCTGCACGACGGTCGAGGAGTGCCGCGACATCCTGCGCCTGGCGCAGGGGCGGGCCGCGCCGGTCTGGGTTGCGATGGAGTATCGCTACATGCCGCCGGTCCAGCGGCTGCTCGACGAACTGATCGCCGGGACGGCCGGCCGCCTGCGCATGATCTCGATCCGCGAGCATCGCTACCCGTTTCTCGCCAAGGTCGACGACTGGAACCGCTTTTCGAAGCGCACGGGCGGGACGCTCGTGGAAAAGTGCTGCCATTTCTTCGATCTGATGCGACTCGTCGCGCGGTCCGAGCCGGTGCGTGTCTATGCGTCGGGCGCCATGGACGTGAATTTCGTCGATGAATCTTATCCCGACGGCAAGCCCGACATCCTCGACAATGCCTTCGTCGTCGTCGACTTCGCCAACGGCGTGCGCGCCATGCTCGACCTCTGCATGTTCGCCGAGGGCTCGTACTGGCAGGAACAGATCGCGGCGACCGGCGACCGCGCGCGCGTCGAAGCGTTTATTCCGGGGCCGGCGCGGTTTTCACCCGAGGGCAAAGAGAGACTTTCCGAGATCGTGATTTCTCCCCGCGAAACGAAAATGCCGCTGCACGAAGAAATTTATGTGCCCGAACACATCCTGTCGGCCGGCGACCATCACGGCTCGACCTTCTTCCAGCACGAGAAGTTTCTCGATCTGGTGCGGCATGGCGGCACGCCGGAAGTGTCGCTCGAAGACGGCCTGAAGGCGGTGATGATCGGCGCTGCGGCGGAGGAAAGCGCGCGGACGGGCGGGCCGGTGGAGCTGTGATAACTTTCTACAATGTCTTTCTACGACGTCCGTAAATTGCATCCTCCAAACCGAGCTCCGCGACGATGTCTTCAAGAGAGGTGGTTTCCTTCCCGCGTCCCTCTGCAATAGCCACCAACACAAGCTCGCGGTCGTCGACATCTTCGAGATAGGATTCGATCGCCTTGCGCACGTGGTAGTCTTTTGAACGCCCTGTTTTTCGCGCCAGTTCTTCGAGCATGCCGTGGAGGCGAGCGGGAATGCGCAACTCTGTGGTCTTGCTCGCTGCATTCATGAGAATGGCTCCGCGTCACGGCGACGACCAACGTAGCGAGCGACCACCCCGTCCGCAATTGCGGATTGCCCGCCTGGCCCGGCTCGCCTAAAGCCGTCCAATGTCGCCGCTTGCGGAAACCATCCTCTTCGTCTTCGGCCTGGTCGCCGCCGGCTACGTTTCCGGCCTGACCGGCTATCTGCGCACCGAGACCGGCGACGCGGTGGCGGAGTTCGCCGTCGGCGTTGCGCTGCCGCTGCTGCTGTTCCGCACGATGGTCGGCGCGGATTTTCACGGCGCCGCACCTTGGGCGCTGTGGGCAAGCTATTTTTCCGCGATCCTCATCGTATGGACGGTCGGACATCTCGTCACGACGCGCATTTTCGGACGTGACGCGCGCGCCGGCGTCGTCGGCGGCGTCACCTCGTCATTTTCCAACCTCGTCCTGCTCGGCATTCCGTTCATGCTGGGAGTCTTCGGCCAGCAAGGCTTCGAGGTGCTGTCCCTGCTCGTCTCCGTGCATCTGCCGATCATGATCGCCGCCTCGATCCTGCTGTTCGAATGGGCGAGCCGCGGCGAGGAGGGCGGCAAGAGCCTGCCGGAGCTTGGCAGGATCTTCCTGCGCCGGCTGTTCACCAATCCGCTCATCATCGGCATCCTCTGTGGCCTGCTGTTTCGCGCCACCGGACTGCCGATGCCGGCGCTGGCCGGCCGCCTCATCGACGCGCTCGCCAATGTCGCGGGGCCGATTGCCCTGTTCGCCATGGGTCTCGGGCTGCGCAAGTTCGGCATCTCGGGCAATGTGCGCGCCGGCATCGCGCTCGCGGCGCTGAAGCTCTTTCTGATGCCGGCCATCGTGCTCGGCATGGCCTGGCTGTTCGGGCTTCCGCCATTGACCGCCAAGGTCGCCGTCGCCGCCGCGGCCCTGCCGGCGGGCGTCAACTCCTACCTGATCGCGACCCAGTTCGGCACGGGGCAGGCGCTGGCGTCCAACGCCATGACGATCGGCACGGCGGCTGCGGTGCTCTCGACCACGCTCTGGCTGGCGCTTGCGCAGATGGTGTTCGGCTAACCGAGTTCCGAGCTGTAGTGGAAGCCCTCGGTCAGGCAGCGCGACACGCGCAGTTCGACGGGGCGGTTCTCGAGGTCATAGGCGACGCGGGATATCTCCAGAAGCGGCGCTGCCGGCGCGCAGCGCAGTTCCGCCACGTCGCGCGCATCGGCCGCCACGGCTCTTAGCCGCTCGCTCGCACGCCCGATCGTGATGCCCCAGTTCTCGGAATAGAGCCGGTAGACATTGTTCGGAATGTCCACGACCTGCGCGAAACCCGGAAAGCGGTCCTTTGGCAACTCGATCGTCTCGACGATCATCGGCGAGCCGTCCAGCGTGCGCACCCGCTCGATCCTCCATAGCTCCGCGCCTGCCGCGAGGCCGAGGCGCAGGCCTGCGTCCCGGCTCGCGGCGCCGTCGGTCCGGCTGATGATGCGGGATTCCGGGAAAGCACGCGCGCCGTCGTCGGCCGACAGGCGGAAGAAACGGAACAGCAGGCGGCTCTCCTCCGGCTCGGCGACGAAAGTGCCGCGGCCCTGGCGGCGCACCAGCATGCTCTCCGCCGTCATGGCGTCGAGCGCCTTTCGGATCGTGCCCTGGCTGACGCCGACCTCGCGGGCCAGTTCCATTTCCGACGGGATCAACTGGCCGGGCTGCCATATCCCGTCGATGAGCCGGCGTATCAGGCTGTCCTTCACCTGAAGGTAGAGCGGCTTGTACGAAAAGGTGGCGATCTCGCCCGCCTCAGACATGCAGTTTCCCTCGCGATTCCGATGCCTATCCTAGTGCGTCGCGGTTGACTTCGCCATGTTTTTATATCTTATGTCTTATACAAGACCTAAGACTTCCAATGGCATACGAGGACGGATGCGATGGCCATTCCCCATCTTCTCGTGCACGAGCACAAGGACAATGTCGGCGTCGTCGTGGTCGAGGGGCTGACCGCGGGAACGCGCATGCTGGGCGTCGTGACGGCGGACAATTCGAGTTTCGAGATCGAGGCGCGGGCGGACATCCCGATCGGCCACAAGGTCGCGCTCAAGGCGCTGTCGAGCGGCGACACTGCGATCAAGTACGGCGAGGACATCGGTCGTTTCGTGGCAGATATCGCTGCCGGCGACCACGTGCACACGCACAATCTGAAGACCAAGCGCTGGTAGCCCCTTCGGGGCGCGCCGCGGCACCGGCGCGCCCCGGGGCACCAATAAAATTTCAGGGCGGAACCGATGGCGTCGAGATATTCCAACATGATCTTTCACGGCTACCGCCGCGACAATGGCCGCGTCGGCGTGCGCAATCATGTGATCATCCTGCCCGTCGATGACATATCGAACGCCGCCTGCGAGGCGGTGGCCAACAACATCAAGGGCACGATGGCGCTGCCGCATGCCTATGGCCGTCTGCAATTCGGCGCCGACCTCGACCTTCACTTCCGCACCATGATCGGCACCGGCGCCAATCCCAACGTCGCCGCCGTCATCGTCATCGGCATCGAACCGGGCTGGACCAAGCGGATCGTCGACGGCATCGCCGAGACGGGCAAGCCGGTCGCCGGCTTCTCGATCGAGCAGAACGGCGACCTGAAGACCATCATGGACGCCTCCCGCAAGGCCAAGGACTTCGTCCACTACGCGACCGAATTGCAGCGTGAGGAATGCGCAATCTCGGAGCTGTGGGTTTCGACCAAATGCGGCGAGAGCGACACGACCACCGGGCTTGGCTCCTGCCCGACGGTCGGCAACATGTACGACAAACTGCTGCCGGAGGGCATTTATGGCTGCTTTGGCGAGACGTCCGAGATCACCGGCGCGGAACATATCGCCAAGGCGCGCGCGATCAATCCCGAGGTCGGCGAACGCTGGTATCGCATGTGGAAGGCCTACCAGGACGACGTCATCGAGCAGTTCAAGACGGACGACCTGTCGGAGAGCCAGCCGACCAAGGGCAAT
>JAUYMV010000127.1 GCA_030698645.1 Mesorhizobium sp. | reverse complement strand
AAGCGCGCCCTTGCGGACCGATTCGCCATAGATGCGGCGCAGCCGCATGGCGACGCCCCTGGCCATCGAGAAACTGCGCTCCAGCAAGAGCAGGTCGCCGTCGGGCAGGAAGGCGCCGTCGGTGATGTCGAACTCGCCGTTGCGCTTGACGGCGAACACGCCCTTGTCCGGGCCTTCGATGATGGCGGCGTAGATGTTGCCGTCGGGATCCAGGCTCTTCTCCGAGACGACGACGCGGCCGCCCTCGTGAATGCCGTACGGATGAGCGAACGCGACCGTCTCGAAGCCGCGGTTCTGGCGCAGCTCGCGCTTCGGGACCAGGAAGTCGAGATTGCGCCGCGCCGCCTTCATCGAGTCGGGCTCGATGCGGAATTCCGAGACGCGGTGGTCGCGTTCGAAGCTGACGGTGGCGATGCCGTCCTTGACCGCCAGCCCCTCGGCGTCGGTCCGCCATTTCTGGCCGATCGCCACGCCCTTGGCATCGACCATCTCGCTCATGCGGAAATTACCGAAGCCCGACGGACGGCCGTCGGCGTCGCGGTCGAGGCGGCCGAAGAACCAGAAACCGGTGTCGGTGACGCCGATGAAGTCGCTGCCGGGCTGCAGGAAGCGGATTGCCGACATGGAGCCGAAATCGCGGCCCGACGTCGTCAGCTCGAGGCCGCCGACGAATTCGAACGGACCGAATTTCGTCTCGTCCGAGCCGATCTGGAAGCGCGTGATCTGGCGCGCGCGGATCTCCATCTTCTCGACGGTCGCGCCGGCCTTGAGGCCGGCCGGGAGGAGCGCCGCCAGCAACGCGACCAGGCCGGCTGCCAGCCGGCGGCGCCAGGCGTTTCGCGGGCGGCTCACGCGGCCCTGCCGCGACGGCGTGGCACACCGGGCGAGCGGCGCGCGTCGCGCGCGGTCTCCTCGGAGAACAGCGAGGCAAGCTGCTCGGTCATCGCGCCCGCCAGTTCCTCGGCGTCGACGATGGTCACGGCGCGGCGATAATAGCGCGTCACGTCGTGGCCGATGCCGATCGCCAGCAGCTCGACCGGCGAGCGCTGTTCGATCAGGTCGATGACGGCGCGCAGATGGCGCTCCAGATAGTTGCCCGGATTGACCGACAGCGTCGAATCGTCGACCGGCGCGCCGTCCGAGATCATCATCAGAATCTTGCGCTGCTCGGGCCGTGCGATCAGACGGTTGTGCGCCCACAGCAGCGCCTCGCCGTCGATGTTTTCCTTGAGCAGGCCCTCGCGCATCATCAGCCCGAGATTGCGGCGCGCGCGGCGCCACGGCATGTCGGCGGACTTGTAGATGATGTGGCGCAGGTCGTTCAGCCGGCCGGGTGTCGGCGGCTTGCCGTCCTTCAGCCATTTCTCGCGCGCCTGGCCACCCTTCCACGCCCGCGTCGTGAAGCCGAGGATCTCGACCGAGACGCCGCAGCGCTCCAGCGTGCGCGCCAGGATGTCGGCGCAGGTGGCGGCCACCGTGATCGGCCTGCCGCGCATCGAGCCCGAATTGTCGAGCACCAGCGTCACCACCGTATCGCGGAACTTGGTGTCGCGCTCCTGCTTGAAGGAGAGCGGCTGCATCGGGTCGATGACGACGCGCACGAGGCGGGCGGGATCGAGGTAGCCTTCCTCGAGGTCGAAATCCCAGGAGCGGTTCTGCTGCGCCATCAGGCGGCGCTGAAGCCGGTTGGCAAGGCGGCCGACGACGCCCTGCAGATTGGCGAGCTGCTTGTCGAGGAAGGCGCGCAGGCGGTCGAGCTCCTCTTCCTCGCAAAGTTCCTCGGCGCCCACCGTCTCGTCGAAGGCGGTGGTGAAGATCTTGTAATCGAAATCCGGCAGCAGGTTGGTCAGCGACGGTTCGGGCCGGCGCGATTCGCCCGGCGTCTCGGCGTCGTTTTCCTCGTC
>JAUYMV010000125.1 GCA_030698645.1 Mesorhizobium sp. | reverse complement strand
GTTGCCGCGTCGGCCTGGCCGTCCGGCCGGCCGTCGTCCGCGGATCGCGGTTCGGCGTCGAGAACTGCATCGGCGAGATCGATGCCGCTGACCTGGGCGCGGATCTGCGGGAAGTCGTCGACGGTGAGAACTGCGTCGTCGCTGAGGACCACCGCCCGGAACACGGCGTTCTCGAGCTGGCGGATGTTGCCCGGCCAGTCATAGGCCGAAAGCATCTCGAGCGCCGCCGGCGAGATGCCGCTGACGCGCCCGCGATGTTCCTTCATCCCGATCTGCCGGATGAAATGCGCGACCAGATGGGGGATGTCGTCGAGGCGGTCGCGCAATGGCGGCACGAAGATCGGAAAGACGTTGAGGCGATAGTAGAGATCCTCGCGGAACAGCCCGTCCTTGACCTGCTGCAGCAGGTTGCGATGGGTGGCCGAGATCAGCCGGATGTCGACCTTGTGCGAGGTGCGCGCGCCCACCGCGTCGACCTCGCCCTCCTGCACGGCGCGCAGCAGCTTGACCTGGACGTTGAGCGGCAGGTCGCCGATCTCGTCGAGAAACAGTGTGCCGGTATGCGCCTCGACGAACTTGCCGGCGTGCTTTTCCGTCGCACCGGTGAACGAGCCTTTTTCGTGCCCGAACAGGATGCTTTCGACCAGATTGTCGGGAATGGCGCCGCAATTGACGGTGACGAAGGGTTTCGACCGCCGCTCGCTCGATCCTTGGATGGCGCGCGCGACGAGCTCCTTGCCGGTGCCGGATTCGCCTTCGATCAGGATCGGGATGTTGGATGCCGACGCCTTCTGGCCGAGGCGCACGACGCGTTCCATCGCCTGGCTGGAGGTGATCATGTCGCGGAAGGTCAGCGTGCCGGCCGGCTGGCGCTTGGCCTGCCTGACCTGCCCCTCCATCGCCTCGACCTTGAGCGCGCTGGCGATCGCCGCGTTCAGGCGGTCCGGCGAGGCCGGCTTGACGACGAAGTCGAAGGCGCCGGCGCGCATCGCCGCGATGACCGTGTCGATGCCGCCCTGCGATGTCTGTACGATGACGGGGATGTCGATGCCCCGCTCGCGCAGCCGCCTCAGCACGTCCAGCCCGCCGATTCCGGGCATCACGAGATCGAGGATGACCAGCGCGATGTCGCCGCCCTGCGGCCCGTCGAAATAGGCAAGCCCCGCCTCGCCGCCGTCGGCGACGAGCGTCTGGTGGCCGAACTTCGACACGGCCGCATCGACAAGCCGACGCTGCACCGGATCGTCGTCAACGATGAGGATCGGACCAGCCATGAGACTTTCGGGCGATTGGGTGAATCTGACGCATCGATGTGGATCATCCTGGCACAGGGTTCTGAACAAGCGCTCAAGAAAGCCGGTATACGAAACCTTTCGCCGCGGTTAGGAATTGCGCGGGGCGACAGCGACAGGACTGCAGGATGAACGACATGTTCCGCAACTCGACCGTGCCGGTGCTGGCGCCGGCGTCGGCGTCGGCGGCGCGGCAGAGTTCCGGGCTGGGCGCGCTGCCGGAATGGAATCTCGCCGACCTCTACCCGTCGATGAACGGGCCGGAGCTTGCCGCCGATCTGGCGCGCGCGGCCGGCGACGCGAAGGAATTCGAGCGACGCTGGAAGGGCCGCCTCGCCACCGAGGCGACCAATCCCGCCGCCGGGGGTCTCGGCGCGGCGATGCGCGAATACGAGGCGCTCGAGGAGCTGATCGGCCGCATCGTCTCCTTTGCCGGCCTGGTCTATGCCGGCGACACCGCGGACACGGCGCGCGCCAAGCTGTACGGCGACGTGCAGGAGAAGATGACCGACGCCAGCGCGCACATGCTGTTCTTCGCGCTCGAACTGAACAAGATCGACGACGATCTGGTCGCGACCGCCCTCGACGCCGATCCGGGCTTCGGCCACTACCGTTCCTGGGTGATTGACCTCAGGCTCGACAAGCCGCACCAGCTCGAGGACCGCATCGAGCAGCTCTTCCACGAAAAGTCGGTCACCGGACGTGGCGCCTGGAACCGACTGTTCGACGAGACCATGACGAGCCTGCGCTTTCGCGTCGGCGAGGAGGAACTGGCGCTCGAGCCGACCCTCAATTTGCTTCAGGACGCCGATCCGGAGCGGCGGCGCAAGGCGTCGGACGCTCTCGCCGCGACCTTCAAGGCCAATCTGCGCATCTTCACGCTGATCACCAACACGCTGTCGAAGGACAAGGAGATTTCCGACCGATGGCGCGGTTTCCAGGACATCGCCGACTCGCGCCATCTCGCCAACCGGGTCGAGCGCGCCGTGGTCGACGCGCTCGCCAGCGCCGTGCGCGAGGCCTATCCGCGCCTGTCGCACCGCTACTACGCCATGAAGGCGAAATGGCTCGGCATGGAGCAGATGAGCAACTGGGACCGCAACGCCCCGCTGCCGGAAACGCCGCAGGCGACCATCGGCTGGGACGAGGCGAAGAACACCGTGCTGTCGGCCTACCAGCTTTTTTCGCCGGAGATGGCCGAGATCGCGCGACAGTTCTTCGACCGCGACTGGATCGACGCCGGCGTCCGCCCCGGCAAGGCGCCGGGCGCCTTCGCGCATCCGACGGTGCCCTCGGTGCATCCCTATGTGCTGCTCAACTACATGGGCAAGCCGCGCGACGTGATGACGCTGGCGCACGAGCTCGGGCACGGCGTCCACCAGGTCCTCGCCGGCGCGCAAGGAGCGCTGATGGCGTCCACCCCGCTGACGCTGGCCGAGACCGCTTCGGTTTTCGGCGAGATGCTGACCTTTCGCTCACTGCTCGACCGCACCCGCGACCGGCGGGAGAGGAAGGCCATGCTCGCCCAGAAGGTCGAGGACATGATCAACACGGTGGTGCGCCAGATCGCCTTCTACGAGTTC
>JAUYMV010000124.1 GCA_030698645.1 Mesorhizobium sp. | reverse complement strand
GATTGCCGCGAACTGCTTCAGGAATGCCGCCTCGACCCATTTGACCGGCTTCGGGTCGAGGTCGAGCTTTTCAGGCGAGATCCAGCGCGGCCGGCCGAAGAAATTCGATGCTTCCGCAACCGAGAAGCCAGCGAGCTCCGTCGCCTCGAAATAGGCGGCCACCTGGTCGGCGCGCTTGATCTCGGCTTTCAGCTTCGCCGTGATCTCGGGTCTTAGCCCGAATCGCATGTGGATGGCGCGCTGCAGGCGCTGCTCGACCTCCTTGTAGCCGCCGCCGACGACCGACTTGAACGGCGAGATCATGTCGCCGATGACATATTCCGGCGCGTCGTGCAGGAGGGCGGCGAGTTGCTGGTCTGGCGTCGCCTCGGGCTGCATGGTCGAGAAAACCGCCTCAACCAGCAGCGAATGCTGCGCCACCGAAAAGGCGTGGTCGCCGCGTGTCTGGCCGTTCCAGCGCGCGACGCGGGCAAGCCCGTGCGCAATGTCGGTGATCTCGACGTCGAGCGGCGAGGGATCGAGCAGGTCGAGGCGACGGCCCGACAGCATGCGCTGCCAGGCGCGGGCAGGGGCGCCGGCGCGGTCGGGCATCAGGCGTCCTCGGACGGAGCGTCGAGCGGGAACGTGAAGCGCGCCGAGGGCGGGATGGCAAGCGTCAGTGCGACACCGCCGGCCAGCATCGGCGTGCCGGAATCCATAGCATCCTTGACCTTGTCGATGCGCGCGATGGCGAGCGCCCGATCGCCGGCAACCGTGCCGAGCACGCCGATCGAACGGCCATTGGCGGTGATCTCTGTGCCGGGCGCGGGCAGAGGGCCGGCGCCGGCCGCGATCAAAACCCGGCGCCGCGCGGTGCCGCGGTGCTGCATGCGCGAGACGACCTCCTGGCCGACATAGCAGCCCTTGCGGAAGCCGACGCCGTCGTTCTGGTCGAGCAGCACGTCGTGCGGAAAGGCGTCGCCGAGCGCATAGTCCGCGCCGCTCTCCGCCACGCCATGCGCGATGCGCAAGGCGTCCCAGTCGGCCGGCCGGGCATCGTTTGTCATGTCGCCAAAGATGCGGAACACCGCGGCGTCCGGGAAGCGCAGATCGCGCAGTTTGGTTGAATCATTTCGTGAAGCGCTTGAATCAGTTTGCGAGGGATTTGAATCAGGTTCCCATCTTGCGCCCACAAGTGGTTGATCCGGCTTGGAAATATCCACCTTCGCGCGAAGCCGGTAGAGCACGAGCCGGCGCATGAAATCGTCCGCAATGTCGGCGCGCACGTCGAGCCGAAAGCCGGCATCGCCGTCTTTCGAGACGAGGAAGTCGAACAGGATCTTGCCCTGCGGCGTCAGCAGCGCGCACGGCTTGACCGCGTCGGGCGGCAGATCCGCCAGGTCGGCCGTGACGATGTTCTGCAGGAAATGCTCCGCATCGGGGCCGCTGACCGCCACCACGGCGCGGTCGGGAAGAGCAATCGTCGGCATGTCGAATCCCCGGGCGAGCCTTGCAATCGGAAGAGGCTTTACGTAAGCCGCGCGGACGGTCCGGGCAAGGGCGGCTTCCATGGCGCAGAACTTCGATCTCATCCTTTCGGGCGGCACGGTGGTCAACCAGGATGGCATCGGCCACCGCGACATCGGTGTCACGGGCGGCCGGATCGCGGCGATCGGCGACCTTCGCCAGGCAAGCGCCGGCGAGACGATTGACTGCATCGGCCTGCACATCCTGCCCGGCGTCGTCGACAGCCAGGTGCATTTTCGCGAGCCGGGGCTGGAGCACAAGGAAGACCTGGAGACCGGCTCGCGCGCGGCGGTGCTGGGCGGCGTCACGGCCGTCTTCGAAATGCCCAACACCAAGCCGCTGACGACATCGGAGGCGGCGTTGGCCGACAAGGTGGACCGCGCGACCGGGCGCATGCATTGCGACTTCGCCTTCTGGGTCGGCGGCACGCGCGACAACGCGGCAGATGTCGGCGAGCTGGAGCGCCTGCCGGGGGCTGCCGGCATCAAGGTCTTCATGGGATCATCGACCGGTGACTTGCTCGTCGAGGACGACGACGGCGTCTATTCGATCCTGAAGAACACGCGCCGCCGCGCCGCCTTCCACTCCGAGGACGAATTTCGCCTGCGCGAGCGAATGGCGGAGCGCGTCGATGGCGAGCCGGCCTCGCATCCGGTCTGGCGCGACGAGATCGCCGCGCTGCGTTGCACCGAGCGGCTGGTCGCGATCGCGCGCCGCGCCCGTGCGCGCATCCACGTCCTGCACATCTCGACCGCCGAAGAGATCGCCTTCCTGGAGCACCACAAGGACGTCGCGACCTGCGAAGCGACCCCGCACCATCTGACGCTCGCCGCCGACGACTATGCGCGCCTCGGCACGCTGATCCAGATGAACCCGCCGGTGCGCGACGCGCGCCACCGCGACGGCGTCTGGAAGGGCATCGTCAACGGCGTGGTCGACGTGCTCGGCTCCGATCACGCGCCGCATACGCTCGAGGAAAAGGCAAAGCCCTATCCGGCCTCGCCGTCGGGCATGACCGGCGTGCAGACGCTGGTGCCGATCATGCTCGACCACGTCAATGCCGGACGGCTGACGCTCGAACGCCTCGTCGACCTCACCAGCCACGGCCCGAACCGCATCTTCGGCATGGCGCGCAAGGGCCGCATCGCCGCCGGCTACG